>JBGSKB010000406.1:0-8695 GCA_041741395.1 Melioribacteraceae bacterium | reverse complement strand
TCCGGTTCCTAAAATTTTAATATCTAACATTTTTTACCTCTTTAAATTCATTCTAAATTATTAATTAAAAAAATTCACCAAAAATAAATCCGCTTATGGTTGACATTACAATAACTAATGAAACAAAAACTATTGTTTTTTGATTTCCCATAACACTTCTTATAACCAACATATTTGGCAATGATAATGCCGGACCTGCTAATAATAATGCAAGTGCGGGACCTTTTCCCATTCCACTTGATAATAAACCTTGCACAATTGGAATTTCAGTTAAAGTTGTAAAGTACATAAATGCTCCGGTGATTGATGCAAAGAAATTAGCAAATAATGAATTTCCGCCAACCCAAGAGGCAATCCATTCGTTTGGAATAATTCCATGTGGATTATTTTGTGAACCAAGTAAAAATCCGGCGACTAAAACTCCTGCACCTAATAACGGCATAATCTGTTTTGCAAAGCCCCAACTTTCACCAAGCCATTGATTTGGTTCTTCCTCAGAAAATGATAAAATTATAGAAGTTGCAATAACCGCTACAATAAAAGGGATAAGTGGATTTGAATGAAAAAATATTGAAGAAATTATTACTGCGGTTGTTCCAAGTAAAACAAATATTTTTTTTACCTTTATTATATATGCCAACGAAATTGCAAACCCAAATCCAAATAAACTTGTAATAAACCATTTACTGGCAAACATGAAATACCAAAATCCTTCAGTATTATTAGGCTTTCCCCAATTAACAAAAACAAGTATTGCTACTAAAATAAAAAAGTGTATTGCAGTCTGCCAAATTGGTCTATCTTCCGGAATATCCGGCATTGCTAACTGAACTTTTTCTTTTTCCCTTTCTTCTTTTCTATAAATGAAAGCCATAATCAACCCAATGATTATACTGAATGAAACCGCACCAATAACTCTTGCAATTCCAAGTTCAAAGCCAAGAATTCTTGCAGTTAAAATGATTGCTAAAATGTTTATAGCCGGACCCGAATAAAGAAATGCAATTGCCGGACCTAATCCAGCACCTCGTTTATGAATACTTGAAAACAATGGCAAAACAGTACATGAACAAACTGCGAGAATTGTTCCGGAACCCGAAGCAACTAAATATGCAACCCATTTTTTAGCTTTTGCACCAAAGTATTTTACAATAGAGGCTTGACTAACAAAAACTGATATTGTTCCCGCAATAAAAAAAGCCGGCACTAAACATAATAGTACATGCTCTTGTGCATACCATTTTGCTAGAACAAAGGCTTCATTTAGTGCAGATTTGAAATTTTGATTTTCAATTGGCATAAAGTATGCAAAAAGAAAAAATCCCAAAATCCATAAAAAACTTTTATACTGTTCTTTCCAATTCATTTATTTGCCCTTTAACAATTCGTTAAATAACGAAATATTATTTCAAAAAAATTATCTTGAACACACCTTATTACGATCAACAGTTTGAATTTTTTGCTTATCGTAAATTATTTGTTGATCATCCGCAATCCAAAAATCCAAGGTTAAAAGCATTGAGGAAATTCTTGCATCGGTTGGATGTAAATTAATTTGATAGTTCACCCATTTGCCGTCTTTAATTTCATTTATAAATCCGGCTTCTTTTAAAATACTCAAATGTTTTGAAACTGTTGAAGTTGCTAATTTCAGAACATCTGTAATTTCACAAACGCAAAGCGATTTGCTCTGAAGCATTTTTAAAATTCGTAATCTATTTGGATCCGATAATGCTTTAAATATTTTCGTATTGTTTTTTATCATTTATCATTTCGTTAAGTGACGAAATATAATTTAAAGATTTTGGATTGTCAATATGATTGAACTATTTTAGAATATTAATTTTGAAATGTTTTCCCTAACCAAAACCCAAAGTTTAGACTATCTTCAAATCCATCAACTTGATAAATTACACCTAGTGAAGCACCAATTGTAGAATTTTGAACTAAATATTCCTCGGTTGAATTTGTATTTTTTTCAACAATTTCTCTGCAGATTTTTACAATTTTAGAATAACTTGGTTTTGTATAATCATCAGAATATCTTCTTAATATTTTCCCATCTTTTTCGTTAATTAATAATTTACCATTGGATAAAAGATAATTTGAATAATTTGGTTTCATCACATTTTTTAGCGTAAAAAACCTTTTCTTATTCATAAATATAAATTCATCATTAATTTTTAAAGTAAATTTTAGTTTTAGCAAAGAATCTAAAGTTGGATTTGCACTTCCGTTTTCAATTGTTGAAAGTATTGGTCTTGTAATTCCGGTTAAATTAAATAACTCTTCGTGATTATGTCCTAAAGATTTACGAGCTAGAAAAATCACTAACGAAATATCATTTTTAATTAGATTTATCTCTTGCAAAAATTGACTTTTCATTATATGTCTTCTTTTTGTAAAGTATATTTTATTTTTAACAATATTTTCATATAATTATACAAATATTACAAAATATATAAAAATATTTATTTGGAAATTTTCTCATGATTTGTAACTTGATCAAAAAAATTTATTATTATCAATTTATGTAATTATTATTATCCATAATTGATAAATATATTTTACATAATTTATTTAGCTTGAACAAATTAAATAATTATTTAAAAGGATTAAAAATTAGAAAATAGTTCATTCAAAAAAACTTATTCACTCATTTTTGAAATATTTTAACTACTAGGCAATATGTAAAATATAATTTACGAATCATAAATGAAATATATAATTTATGTTTTTTAAAGAATTTTAAGATTTTCTAAAACGCCATATTAATATTGAATAATTGTAAAAACTTAAAAAGGAAAAAAATCATTAAAATATTTTTCTAAATATAAGTTTGTGCTTTAAACTTTCGAAAAAAAAGTGCATCTTAAATTTCCAATAATCAAAGGAGAAAAAATGAAAGATTCCATCTTCAAAGAACCGCACAATCATAAAATAGAAAATGAAGTATTTGATAAGTACAAAATGAATCTTAAAGAAAAAGGTAAAAGATTTAAAAACCATTCTCCGATTGAAACTTTTGATGTAAAACAAGTTTTAGAATTAATTTCTAAAAAAAGTGTTGTTAGGTTTGGAGTGGTTCAAGGTGCAGACGAAAAAGGACAAAAAGTTTCTATACTGGTTGCATATAATTCCGCTGGAGTAATGGTTGGTAAAGGTTTGCAAACCGGTGATCCATGCCCACCGCCAAAATGCGAATAGGAAATTTTAATGCCGGAATATTTATCGCTGCTTCGTGAGTTAAGTGTAAATTCAATTTATGCACTTTTTATTTTAGTCTTAATATTTGCTCTATTAAAAGGAAGAATCAGAAATAGAGAATTTATTTTTGTTTTCTACGTTTGGCTTCCAATTGCAGTAGTAACGCAATTTTTAATGACTTATTTCAGAATTTATTTGAGTAAATCAAATCTGCCAATTATGAATATGTATTTAATGGTAGAATTTACGCTGTTTGTAATTATACTTTTGGAAATAATGAAAAATATTATGGGTAAAAAAATAAATTACAAACTTTGGATTTTTATAATTGTAAGCGGTTTGGCTGTTCATTTTATTGATAAATTAGATACAATTCATTCTGCTGCAATGTTATTTATTGCAGTGGTTTATTTTCAACTTTCAATAAATAGTTTTGAATTGGAAAAAATAGATACGTTGTTAAAAGATCCATTTACACTTTTTAATATTACAATTTTTGTTAAAGCTTTCGGATATTCATACTTTTTAATTTATCAAACTGATTATACATTTCCTCTGAGTATTTATAGCGGTGTTAATCTTCTTGTACAAATATTATTTGCAATAACTTTGTTTTTGTATTACAAAACACTTAAATAAACATTTTTGCACTTTCAATTTTATTCCTTCCAAACTCAATTCATTTAAAGTTTATATGATATTGTGAAAACAACTTTACAAATTCTATTTCCGTATTCAGTTTATATCAAATTATAAATATTTGATTTTTCATAATTCATTGTTAGCTAACTAATTATCATTCACAAGACATTGGTATTCCTTACTGGGAGATTACAACATAAATTTAGTTTTAGTAAATAGAAAGAAAATGATGCAATGAAAAATAATATTCAAATTTAATTAAAAATTGCGACGAGACTTAATTGAATTATTAAAATAAAGACTATTATAAAAAGTTTATAAGTCAATCAATTCCACAGTGAGTTTTCACAAACTTTCATTTTTTTGATTAGAAGAATTTCCGTATTTTTACCCCGCATCCTTAGCTCAGTTGGTAGAGCAGTTGACTCTTAATCAATTGGTCGGGGGTTCGAGTCCCCCAGGGTGCACAATCATAAAGCCTTTTGAGATAATAACTTAGAAGGCTTTTTTGTTTTTATAATTTTTTATTCAAAAAATGTTGTGCAAACAATTTGCACAACATTTTGATAATAGTAAATCAATTAAAAAAATTACATTTTATTTAAACAATATAATCAATACTAATCACTTTAATATTTTTGTACCTTCAAAAAAACGTAAAAATCGAATTCATTAACTCATTATTTAGAATTAAAATCGAAATGTTTTTTTGTAGTTATATTAAATTATTAACTAAATCAAAATTAAATTTGCCCATTCAATTAGTCATACTAATCTTGGAAGAACTCATTACTGAAATATGATTACGGTGATATATAACTAAGTAATAATCAGTAGGTGCTAAACCACAGAAACATAATGGATTAAACCCATCCAGACTAACTATTAAACCATCTTTCCTAAGGAATGCTGGTTGTTGCGCTACTTTACTACTGGATTGTATTTCTGTTCTAAGTTCTACCAGAATCCAGTCAACGATATCCTCAGGAATAGTACTTACTGATTCTTGCCCATCATAATTCCATGGACTAATGTTAAATGGTTGTTGTAAAGGTAAATTTGCATATGCATTTAAATAAGTATTCATACTGTCTTTATAAATATCATAACAACCCTCAAGATAAATTTTTGAATTAAAAACAAAGGATGTATTTTGAATTGTATCACGTAAAGTTTGATAATAAAACTTCCAATGTGGACTTTCTATATTAGTTCCAATCGAATCTGTAATTTTAACGTACCACTCATAAGTTTTACCATTTATTAGATTATCCTTATTACAAGAAATATATGTGAAAGGAAAGGCAGGTGATATTATACATTCTGAAGAATAAACCCCATGACCTCCCATATAGAAATCAATATCAAATTTACTATCTGGATCAGTTTTCCATGGATTACTTCCATAAAAGGAATTACTTTCAATCCATGGGGAATAAGTTCTGAACCAAATTTTATTATTTGGAGGATCAAATTCCATAATTCTCAACCAACCATTTCCACCATAAAGATCATTTTGATAATCTGCACTTCTACAATATATTGTATTACCATTAGTTCCTACTGTATCCATCGAAAACTCACCATCCAGCTCCGGCCTACTGACATACCTATGACCAGACAGCATTAAAAAAAGATTCTTATTTGATTTTACTGCTTCAAAAATACTATCTCCGGCATTACTAAAATCGTTATCATTATAAAGAATGTCATGACTTACCAAAATTGCTTTTTTCCCTGAATCAGAAACTAAAATACTATGAGCCCATTCTCTTTGTTTAATTCTTGGAGCATCCTCAAGATTAACGACAATAAAATCCATTCCTCCTGCACTAAAAAGATCATAATGATTGTCATTATCAGATCCATAATTGCCTCCATACCAATCTGAACACTTAAACCTGTTAACACCAAAGTAATTATTATATTTTAAAGTTAAATATTGTGGATCATGTGAAATAGAGTCTTCTGTTTGATCATGATCTCCAGGAAGCACTCCATAAGGTATATTTTTTGACTCTAAAATAGACATTGCTGAATCAGCGATAATCCATTCACTATTATCAAAATCATAATCACCATTTTGAGTTACATCTCCAAAATGAGTAACATAAACAACATTAGAATCATTTCTATTATCCTTAATCCATTGGGTTTGAGAATAGTACATTTCTGGTAGTCCACCAAATAATTCACCAGAATAATGTTGGGTATCCGGCAATCCAATTATTCTAAAAGGAGTTCCCCATTCACGTATAAAAAACTGTACCGTTAAGGGTGGATATAGAAAATTTCCTAATTCAACCTTCATTTGAACTGATGATTCATTCAAAACTGCATTATCAATTGGTGAAATTAGAGTAATTTCAACCGCTTCCTTTATTTCCAAATCAAAAATGATATCTCCACTATTGGCAGTAAATTGGTGAATTTCCACTGCTAATATATTCCATCCGGTTATAAGATAACTTGGATTTATTGTAACAGCATCATATTGTGAATCTTCTGGACTAACTTTTCCAGATGCAAGAGTAGTGTAAGTAATTACTCCTTCAGGCATATTTGTTCTCAGAACCTCCTCTCCGTTCAAATATATAATTGCCCCATCATCTCGGCGTATATTGAGATTTAGATTTGAATAATCAGTAGGATCAGTTACCTCAAATTTATATCGAAAGTATGTTGTTATATACTTGTTGTTTGGATCACCACCATAGTCAACTTCAGTATTCCAATCATAATCTCCATACCCAAGAGGTGCCGGACCTGATGACCATGTTAAATCACTAAATCCAATATCCTGCCAATTTGTCTCTTGATTGGTGCCATCATCTAAATACTTCCATGTCGAACCAAACAATATAAGATCTGATTGTGAAGAAATCTCTTTTAATTCTAAATCAAATATAATATCTCCACTATTTGCAGTAAATTGGTGAATTTCCACTGCTAATATATTCCATCCGCTTACAAGATAACTTGGATTTATTGTAACAGTATCATATTGTGAATCTTCAGGACTAACTTTACCAGATGCAAGAGTAGTGTAAGTAATTACTCCTTCAGGCATATTTGTTCTTAGAGCCTCTTCCCCGTTCAAATAAACAACTGCTCCATCATCTCTTCGGATTTTTAGATTTAGATTTGAATAGATAGTAGGATCAGATACCTCAAATTTATATCTAAAATAAGTTGTTATATACTTGTTGTTTGGATCATTTCCGTAAGAAACTTCAGTGTTCCAATTATAAGATCCATAACCAAGCGGTGCTGAACCTGATGACCATTCTGAATCATCGAATTCAATATTCTGCCAATTTATTCCTTGATTCTGGCCATCGTCCAAATATTTCCATGTTGAACCATAGGCTACAACTACATTTTGAGCGAACACCGGACGAAAAGTTAACAACAGAAAGAATATCAAGGATAAAACTATTTTTTTCATCTCATACCTCCAATGTAGAAGTTTAATGATATTGAAATTTAAAGTATAAAATTATGTTCAAGCACTTTTTTGATTGTTGAATACTATAAGAATGATTATAAATACCTGGCGCACGAACATTTTTTAAGAATAATACTCATCAGAAAAAATATTAACGCCTTGTGGGGAAATTGTAGTTCAGCTTCTAGGTGTTAAACGCAGTTCAATTTTAGGCAACCTTCCTCTCAAGGTTACTACTTATATTAGCAAAGTATTAAGAATTTATAAAAATGTCAATAGAAATATTGATTTCGCTGATTCAACCCGTAAGTGAGACAGTTAGGGAAAATTATTGAATAATACCTGAGATGGATTAATTGTTGAAGAGTTTTTATTTTACCGTTACTTATTTTGTTACTTTTCTAATAAAATCAAGAATAATCTTTATATAACTCATTATATATAAATAGATTAAGTTAGTTTTTGATCAATATATCTACTTTTTCTGTATGATTGGATTTAAAACTTAGAATTTACTAAATAAAATTGGTTAACTTTTTAGCTGTCTCTCTTTTGGTTTAGTTTTCAAATCCATCTAGGTATCTTTCAGCTGTTTTTATATTTGAATGTCCTAGTGCATCACTAATAAAAGAAGTATTAACACCAAATCTTTTCAATACTGTTGCAAAAGAATGCCTTGTACTATAAGTAGATAAATTCTTTTCTATTTTTAAATTCTTTGCAATATTTTTTAAATGTTTATTTATCATACTATTAGTATTGTTTAATACTCAATACTTTCGTTTCTCAGAATAATCATTTTTAAATACTGGAAATATATGTTGATCTTACTTCTGAGGTTTATTTCCCCAATAGTTGATAATATTCCTAATATCATCTGTCAATGGAATATCAATGATTTTCGAATCAGTACTTGTACTTATTGTCTTTGCTCTCCTTAATACAATTTTATCGTTTATTATATTTTTATATTTTAGATTAAAAATATCTTTCAAATTAGGTCTTCCTGTAATTTACCTATACTTTTATTGTCTCCAATAATATAAAGTATATCGCTGTCTTTAAAAACAAATTCTCCGTCTGGAATTACAACTCTTTCGGGAATAATTTCACGCACCATTGAAATTTGAACTTTATATTTTTTTCTCAAATCAACTTCTTTTAATTTTTTCCCAATCCATTCTCGCGTTGGACTAACTTCTATCAAACTAAATCCTTCAGTCAAAGGAATAAATTCTAAAAAGTTGGGCGATGCTATTGTGTGCGCCATTCTTATTCCCATATCTCTTTCAGGAAATATTATTCTTGTTGCACCTATTTTTTCTAATATTTTTGCATGATCTTCATTAATTGCTTTTGCAATACGTGTTACAGAAACGCCTCTTGTTTCTCAACCGC
>JBGSKB010000405.1:0-2989 GCA_041741395.1 Melioribacteraceae bacterium | reverse complement strand
GACATTTTTCTTACGGCGATTATGTAGATAAAAAAACCCAGAAATATTGTTAATAAGTAAGCTCTTTTGGTAACTAAGAATAGAATTATAAAACCAGCTACAGCTAAGATTGTTAAAAATATTTTAGAATTTTTCGTTCTTAGTATATTTAATAGCGGATAAAGTAATAAACTAAATACAAAACCCCAGCTTGACCAGAGTATTATTGATCCGAAATAGATTGTACTACCAACATAATAATTACTTCCGAGTTTAAATACTGAAGAATATAGAATATTTAATTCAAAAATTATTATAAGCCCTATAATAGAAATTGAAAATCTTTTTAAGTCTTTAAATGTATTGAAATAATAGAATCCACCTAGTAATGTTAGAACCCATACAGCAGCAGTTAAAATTCTCTTAAATGACCACCACTGATCTGTAGAATTGGGTATTAGTATAAAAATATAAATTACAAAGGTTATAACACTTAAATTTAGAAGTCTATTTTTAATTGGGCTGTCTTTAATAATCTGATAAACAATAAATAATGTAAAAAATATAAAAGTAAAACTTAAATAGACAGCTGCACCAGTGTCTTCTTGAGAGGGGCTTAAAAATATTTTTATGATACTTATTGGATACAGATAGATTGGTAAATATAAGATATTATCTTTACCCTTATAAAGATATGTTATTATAAAAAAAACAATAGTAAAAAAAACGATAATCAAAATAATTCGTAATAATTTATTTAAAGAATTTAAAATATTCGGTCCAGTTTCCTGCATCCATCCAGGATTTTTCACTAACCGGGAACACGCCAATTTTCCCTTTCCTTATTTTAATTGCGTTTATAAGATCAGTGACATGATAAAATTTATTATTTGGAATTTCTAGTAAGAGATGAGGTTCAAAAATATATAGACCAGTATTAATTTGTAAAGTTATACTGGGCTTTTCAACTAACGACTGAAGTATCCCATTTTTATTTGTTTTTATGCTACCATAAGGAATATCGTAATGTTTTAATGCGCTTACGATTGTCAATTCGTTTTTATTTACTTTGTGATAATCATAAACAGCACCCAATTCTTGTTCAACTACTATATCACAATTTGAAATAAAAAATGTTGATTTAATTTTATTTTTTAGTAAATACAAACTACCAATTGTACCTAAGGGTTTTTGCTCATTTATATACTTAATATTATATTTTTTTTCACATGAAGACTCAAAGTAATACCTTATCAAATTAGCTTTATGATTAACAGACAAAATAAATCTACTACACCCAACTTGTATGAAATGATCCATTATTTCTTCAATAATTGTTTTGTTATTGAATGGAATAAGAGCTTTAGGAAAAACATGTGTAAGCGGTCTTAATCTTTTACCTTCTCCACCAGCCATTATGACAACAGGAAGATTTAAATTTCTTTTGATCCTTCTTTGACCATCGGTGAAAATGCTTTCCCAAAATACTATATCTTTTAAGTTTCCATCCTGATCCAGAATTGGCATAAATTCAACCCTGGCATTAAGCATTTTGTCTTTAATTACATTTTGATTATCATTTTCATATGCAACTACAACTTGCTTTCTAATGATTTTATTTATTTTAGCATGTAAGGGTAAATTATTTATAATCGCTCTTTGAATATCGCCGATACTTATCAAACTAAAATATTTGTTGTTTCGTTGCACAATTAAAAGCTTTTTACCCACAGAATCCATCTGTTTTAATGCGGTAATGATATCGGATTCTTCGTCGATAAATAGTTGTTTCATAGTGTACGCTAAAGCAGGTTAATATTATTTAAGCATCATTAAATTTAAAAAACATCCGAATCATAAAATCTATAGTGCCAGTTTTTGATATTGATCATATCAATAAAATCTGTAAAAGGTATGTAACCAAAGTAAGTATTAAAACTTGTTTCTTTAAAACCAAACTTTTCCAATAATAGATGTTCTTCACTATACAAGTTTGACCATATATTAATTTCTTTTTGATAATTTGATATTAAATAATTAATACTGTTTCCCAGATAAAATTGGTATTGAGCAACCGCATCACTATTGAAGAAAATTTCCATTAAATCCAGTTCATTTTTGTAAAATTTAAACACGATAATAAGTTTAACATTGCCTCTTTCAGTCAGCGACAATAGTTGGTACTTTTGAGAGGGTATATTTTTTAACCGCCATTCATAATTTTCAATACTGCGATTCACTTCTATAAGGTTATTTGACACCTTTAGATCTTTTAAAGTTGCAACAGTATTTGAATCTACAGTAAGCACTTCAAATTTATATTCATCATTATGTTTTATTAAATATTGACGAAATGTGGTCGGTGTAACATTAAAAATATTCAACATAGCTAAATCTTGCCAATTTAAATATTTTCTAAAACCATAATGTGAGTTAGAATTAGCAAATCCAAATACCCCGATATAATTATCTTCTTTCAATTTACCATAAAGTTGTTCTCCAAGAAGCTTAAAATATCCTTTGCCTTGATAGTCTGGATGTGTCATAGTCATATTAGATAATGCTACTTTATACTTTATACCTTTGTATTCAAGTATACAAGGTGAAACAGCATAATAAGCAGCAAGAATATTATTTTCTATAACGTAACTGATGTATACTTTCTTTTCATTTGGATTATTTTGGAAACGCCAAACCCAATTTTCAACATCAAACTTTGTATTAAATGATTTCTCAAACGTTTTAGAAATCAATTGTATATCTAGAGATTTGTTAAAGAAGAACTCAATATTTGCCATTTTTAAATTATCCGTTTTAGTTGTACAAAAGCTTCTGCATATTTTTTACCAATTGAACTACCACGATATTTCGCCAAAGCCTCAATTGCATCAATACTACGCGGCAAAGGTGAAGGCATTACTTCAGATTCGTAAACGCTGAATATTTCAATTTTTTTTTCATAAAAAGATTCAATATCTACAAATACATTTGGAATAAATGCATTCTCCTG
>JBGSKB010000404.1:0-5137 GCA_041741395.1 Melioribacteraceae bacterium | reverse complement strand
TACTGCAATAAAAAAAGGATTGAAAATTATTAAAGAGCAAAAAATTGATTTAATATTTTCAACATCACCACCGCATTCTACACAAATTATTGCTGAGATAATTTCACTAAAATCCGGAATAAAATGGATAGCAGATTTTCGCGATGAGTGGGTTGATAATTCACTATTTCATAAAACAAACTTAAAAGAAGAAGAGAAAAAAATAGAGCAAAGAATTTTAAATAATTGTTCACACATTACTACAATTACATATAAAGCTAAACAAAATTTTTCACAACGAATTTCTTCTGAAAAAATTTCTGTTATTAGAAATGGTTACGACGAAGATGATTTTAAACATATTGATTTCACCCAAACAAAAAACGGTTCAAAAAAATTGCTTATTACTTATGCCGGAAGATTGAACGAACTTCATTCACCAAGTAATTTATTTAAAACTCTTTCAATATTATTTAAAAGTAATAAAATAAATTCGCAGAAAATTTCAGTTAATTTTATTGGTGGTTCGGGAAATGAAAAATGGCTAAAAGAATTTCCCGAATTAAATGAGATTGTAAATTTTGTCCAATATTTACCGCACGATAAGATGCTAATCAAATTAAACGAAGCTGATGTTCTTTTATTGCTTGCAACAAATATGAATACAACAGAATTATTTCCCGCAAAAATGTTTGAATATTTTAGGTTAAGAAAAACTGTTTTTGCAATTGTTTCTGCCGAAGGAGAATTAACTGAAGCACTTACAAAATATGGAAATTCTTATATTGCTATCGATTCAAACAATGAACAAATTCAAAATAATATTTTAAAGATTCTAACAGATTATGAAAGTAATAATTTAGCAAAAACAGAAAATGAAAATTTTGTTCAATCGTTTGAAAGAAAAAAACAAGCCGAGCAGCTTTATGAATTGTTTCAAAAAATTTTGAAGGATTAAAATGAGTGATTATGTAATTATTGAAAATGATAGACTTTATAATATTTGGAATGCAAATAAAAACACGAAGCTATATAAAAATGAAATGCTTAGAAATCTTCATCTTTTTAACATTATTAAAAATCAAACTAATGTTGAAAAAATTATTGATATTGGATGCGGAACCGGATATTTAGATTACTTGATGGCAAATGATGGAAAACAAATTACGGGAGTTGATTTATCAAAAAGTAGTCTTAGTTTATTTAAAGAAGTTGCCGATAAATTTGGAATAAAGCAGATACATGAAAATCTATTTAATATTGAATTAAAAAATTTTGATTTAGTAATTTCTCAAGAAGTTTTAGAACATTTAGAAAATTATGAATCGGCAATTTCAAAAATGAGTGAATTTATTAAGGAAAATGGATTTGGATTATTTTGTGTCCCATATAACGAAAACTTAAATGCCAAAATGATTGATGATCCAATAACAGGAAATAGAATTCACAAAGTTGGACATTTACATAGTTTCACAAAGGAAAAATTAGAAAAGAGTATTGAGAAATCCGGTTTTAATATAATTGAGACATTTTTGTTAGTTAATAAAAGAACAAACAAATTATTTGCCAATTTAAAAATTCCGGTAAATAGTTATACTCTTTTTATTGATAAAATTATGAATTCACTTTTTCCTCACAAAGCTGCATATCTTGCAGTTTTATGTAAAAAAAATAAATGAAAATTGCTTATGTACATACTGGGAAATGGCCATCCAACTCGCCAAGCTTTACATTTGTAACAAATAATGCAATTGCGCTTGCTTCAGAATTTGACGAATGTTTTTTATTTGTGAAAAATAATTCAGATAAAAATTCAAAAGAAATTGTTTCGGAAAATTTTGATTTAGCGGTTCCAAATAATTTATTTATTGAAAGAATTAATTGTTTGACAATTATCAATTCAAATTATTTTTATTATCATAAAGTAAATAGTAAACTAAAGAAATTATTATCAAAAAATAAGATTGATGTAGTCATTACTCGTAATCCAACATTTTTAAAATATTTAGTTAAGATTAAGATAAAGTATAAAACTAAAGTTTTTTTTGAAACTCATGATTTTTATTCAAATTTAAAATTAAGAGATGATATAAATCCAGCAAAGAAAAAACATATAGAGAAAATTGAAAATAAATATATTCCTAAATTGGATGGGGTAATTTGTCTGCAAAACTCTCAAAAAGAATTGTATAAAGATAAATTTCCGCAAACAAAAATTTACTTAGCCCGAACTGGTTTACAAAAAGTAAATAACATAAATCTTGAAAAAAATTTTGTAACTTATATTGGTTCTCTAGACAAACACAAGGGAGTTATTCAATTAATAAAAGCTGCTGCATTAACGAAATCGAAACCAAAATTGTTAATTATTGGCGGTAAAACAAAATTAGAAATTGAAAACATTCAAAAAATTGTTGATAAAAATTATAATAAAAATTCTGTAAAAATAACGGGATGGGTTAGTAAAAAAGAACTCGGAGAATATTTAACTAAAACAGCAATTGGAATAGTTCCATTGGAAGAAACATTTTTCAATAAATATTTAACTTCACCTTTAAAGCTATTTGATTACTTCAGTTTTTGTATTCCGGTAATTGCAACGGATTTACCAACAACTCGTGAATTAATTGTTGAAAACAAAACAGGATTATTTTTTCAAAATATTGATGAATTAGCAAATAGAATTGATGAATTAATTTTAAATCCAAATAAAATTGATGAAATGAGAAACGAAATATTTATTTATGCACAGAAATATTTGTGGATAAATAGGGCAAAGGAATTAAGAGAAATATTTAATTTTAAGAGCAACTAAATTTTATTTAAATGAATAAAAGAGAAAATAAATTATCGGCTGTTATTATTACTCATAATGAAGAATCAAACATTGAAAGATGTTTGGAATCTTTAATTTGGGTTGATGAAATAATAGTTGTTGATTCTTTCTCTACTGACCGGACAATTGAAATTTGTAAAAAATATAATTGCAAAATATTTCAAATTGATTGGCAAGGTTTTGGAAAAACAAAAAAGTTTGCTGTTGAAAATTCCTCAAATAACTGGATATTTTCTATTGATTCTGATGAAGTTGTTACAGATGAATTGAGAAATAAAATTGAAAGTATTTTAGAAAATCCTAAGTTCAATGGCTATAATATTAAAAGAAAATCTTTTTATTTTGGCAAAGAAATTAATCATTGCGGTTGGGATAAGGATTTTCCATTAAGATTATTCAATAAAAGGTTTGGAAATTTTAATGAGAATTTAGTCCACGAATCTGTTGTTTTAAATGGAGAAAAAATTAAAATTTATGAACCATTATTGCATTTTACTTATCCAACATTGAGTTTACATATATCAAAAATGAATCGATATTCTGACTTAGCAATTGATAAAATTTCTGAAAACAAAAAATATTCCATAATTAGTTCGATATTTTTTGGAATAAACAAATTCTCAAAAATGTATTTTCTGCAAAAAGGTTTTCTTGATGGAAAAATAGGATTTTTGTTAAGTCTTCATTCTGCATTTGGAGTTTATCTAAAGTATATAAAAGTTTGGCAAAAGCATTATGAAAATACTTCACGTTGATACTGAAAAATATTGGCGCGGAGGTCAGCAGCAAGTATTATATCTTCACGAAGGATTAATCAAAAGGGGAATATTTTCATTATTGATATGTAATAAATCTTCTGAATTAAAAAATAAATGTCTCAAAAAAAAATTACCTTATATTGAATTAAATATTTTCGGCGAGCTTGATATTTTTGCTGCTAAAAAAATTTCAAATATTTGCAAAAGAGAAAGTATTGATATTTTACAATCACACTCGGCTCATTCTCAAACTATTTGTTTAATTTCAAAAATATTTTATAGTAAAGTTAAGCTGATTGCTGTTAGGCGTGTTGATTTTCCTATTAGGAAAAATATCTTAAGTAAAATAAAATACACGAACCATAACATTGATAAGATTGTTTGTATATCTGATTTTATTAAACAAGTAATGAAAAATGATGGAGTTGATGAAAATAAATTATTATCTATTAGGAGCGGAACTGACATACATAAATTTGATAATATTTCTTTTGATATAAGTCTAAGAGATTCGCTTGGAATTAATTCTAATTCATTTATTATTGGAACTGTTGCTGCATTTGCCGGACATAAAGATTATCCAAATTTATTAAGAGCATTTAAGATTGTGAATGAAAAATATGAAAATGTAAAATTATGTGTGGTAGGAGATGGACCTAATAAAAATGAGATTGAAAATTATGCAAAGGAATTAGATATTTTTTATAAAATTATTTTTGTAGGATTTCAAAATGAAATTGGTAAATATTTAAGAATGTTTGATTTATTCGTTCTGTCATCTAAAAAAGAGGGATTAGGAACATCAATTATTGATGCTATGTCAATTGGACTTCCAATTATTGCAACAAACACCGGAGGTATTCCGGAATTGATAAAAAATAATCATAACGGAATTTTAGTTGAACCGAAAAATTCTATAGCATTAGCAAATGCAATTATTGAATTAATTCATAATGAAGAACTTAGAAAAAAAATTGGAACTAATGTAAAAGTTGAAGTAAAAAATTATTCAATTGAAAATAATATTAATCAATACATAAAACTTTATATAGAGTTGCTGAAGAATTAAGAATGCCAAAATTATATTTAAATGAGGAAGAAAGGAAAACGATAAACAAAATACTCGTAATACAAACTGCGTTTATTGGGGATGTAATATTAATAACTCCATTCATACGTGCATCAAGTGAATTATTTCCTAATGCAATTGTTGATGTAATTGTAACACCACAAACTTCAAACATTTTAACCAATAATCCACATATTAATTCCATAATATTATTTGAAAAAAGAAAAAATAAATATTTATCTTTTTTAAAAGTTTTGAATAAAATAAAATCAAGAAAATATGATATTGCATTTACACCACATAGTTCCTTAACAACAGCTTTATTTTTATATTTTGCAAAAATCCCAATCAGAGTTGGTTTTGATAGATGGCTTGCAAAGAGATTATTAACTCATAAAATTCAACATACTCAAAACGTTCATAAAATTGAAAAAATTCTTCACTTACTTTCACCATTTAGTGAAGAAAAATTTTCAATTCAGACTGAATTATTTC
>JBGSKB010000403.1:0-2787 GCA_041741395.1 Melioribacteraceae bacterium | reverse complement strand
ATGATTTCTGGCATTTTTGAGAAATTGCTATAAAACCTACTCCGAACGGGAACTTAACTCCTTTTGAGATTAACCAATTTTCAAATTTCATGTAGTTTAGTAATAATTTATTAATCAATTTTGGAGTGTATTCTAAGCTGTTTTTCTTCTTCTTTCTGTTTTTTTGTATAAAAAATATTAAACTTGCTGGTAAAAAGAATAAAAAGTATCGGTAGCTTAAGTATATAGATTTTAGCCCAGAATTATTTATTATTTTTTTAAGTCTTTTCTTAGAATATCTACGTTTATGCATTGCTAGTTCATCATCCTTGCTCCAGAGAAACTTGAATGCAGGTGTTGTGATTATTAACAAACCATCTTCTTTTAAATATTTTTTAAAATTATTTATTGTCTCTTCATCATTATCAATATGTTCAATTAACTCTATTGCTACAATTAAGTCAAAATGATTTTCATAATCTAATTTATTAACATCTTTTAATTCTAAACTTTTATAATTTAATTTTTTACATTCTTCAAGACCAGTTTTACTTAAATCCACACCATACACTTCACCAAATTTTGATAAAGCTTCAAAATTAAAACCAGTGCCACAACCAGCATCCAATATTTGTAAATCTTTTCTGTCTTTAAAATATTTTTTTATTATTCTTTCTAGTAAATCTCGTCTTGATTTTATGTACCAAAAATCTTTATTAAACTTTGAATAAACTTCGAAATTATACTCTTCCATTTTATATCTTTGTTCCAGAAGCTCTCCAGCTCACTTTTTTATAATGATCTATAAAAATATCTTTAAATTCTTCTTTATTGAACCATTTTTCAACTTGTTCTTTTGTTATGAAATTTGTTGTTGGTGCATTTAATTTATCAAATACATTAAGATAATTTCTATGGAATGATAACTTACGCCAATTTTGAAAATATTCATAATATGGCAAAAATTTGAATATTGGAATTAAATATATTGTGTATATTGGCAAATACATCAATCCTGTGAATATCTTTCCTGTTGTGACTAATGCTTTTTTTGGCATTTTCAAAAATATGTGTTTTTTTAATGGTTCTAAAATTGCCCAATTGAGATAATTTCCTTCTTTTGAATAAACCCAAAGAATTAACTTGCCGTTTGGCTTGACAAAATTCTTTATGTTGCTGACTGAATTATCTGGACTATCTGTATGTTGTAAAACTCCAACTGAATATACGAAATCATATTTTTCCGGGATTTCTATTTTTGCTAAATCTCCTTCATAAAATTTTATTTTTTTATTATCTTTGAATTTATTATTCATTATTTCTGCTGTGTTCAAATCTATACCTGCACATTCTTTTGCAAATTGTGAAACTAATAACAAATGATCACCTGAACCACATCCACAGTCTAATACAGTTTTGTTTTTGAAATCTTCCAATTTATTTGGATGTATCCAATCTTTAAATAAAAATTCACCAGTTTGTTCGTAATTTTCCCATTGATAGGTCCATTCTTTTTGTTTCTTTTGCATTTTACTTACCTAAAATGTATAATTTGTGCCATGTATTAAATGTTGCTAAGCTCCATAACTGCCTTGAGTAGTAAAGTGGTGATTTTTTGTAGTTTTTAATTATTTCTTCTACTTTATTTTTATTGAAAAACTCTGAATCTTTACTCAATAATTCATTTTCAAAAAATTCTCTTAATCCTTGAGCCATCCATTGATCTAATGGAACTTGGAAAGGCTGTTTTTTTCTGTAAATTATTTCTTTAGGTAACAAATCTTCGTATGCTTTCTTCAGTATATACTTTGTTGTTGAACCATTAATTTTTAGATTTACGGGTAGCTTCATTGATAATTCTACTAATCTATGATCTAAAAATGGAACTCTACATTCTAATGAGTGTGCCATTGCCATTTTGTCTGGTTTCATAAGTAAATTTTCTGGCAAATAATTTTTTAAATCATATGTTATCATTTGATTTTCTAAGAATTTTGACTTGTTAAAACAATTAGAAATTACTTTGATTAACTCTTCATCGTTTGTGTAATTTTTTAATAATTCTTTTTTTTCTATTTCATTAAATACAGAAATTATATCTAAGAATGATTTTGGCTTATTTTTTTTGAAGTCTTTTATTGCCAAGTTTAAACGTTTTATTCCGGCTTCTTTGTTTTCTCCAGCATATCTATAGTACTTATTTATCAAAGATTTTGGTGCTATTTTTATTCCTGCTGAAATTGATGGTTTTGTTAAACAGTAAGGTAGTTTTGAAGTCTTTTTTATTAATTTCATAAACTTATATTGATCATAGCCACCAAATGTGTCATCTGCACCATCTCCAGTTAAAATAACTTTTACATCTTTTGTTGCATGTTCAGATAGAATATATACTGGTACGATTGCTGGATCTGCTATTGGTTCATCCAAATGCCAAATTATTTTTTCAAATATTTTTGTAACATCTGGTGAGACTACAATTTCTTTGTGATTTGTTTTGAATTTTTCAGAAATTAATTTTGCGTATTGTGATTCATTACCTATCTTGTCATTTGCAAATGTTATTGAAAAGGTATTTACTGGCTCATTTATTTTCTTGCTTAAAATTCCTGTTATTATACTTGAGTCTAGACCACCACTTAGGTAAGTTCCTATTGGTACATCGCTTATAGTCATTAATTCTACAGACTCATCTAGTAATTTTTTTATTTCACCAATAAAATACTTTTCGTCTTTATTTTGAACATCTTCTTTTATGTCCCAATATTGTTTTATTTCTAAACTATTATTTTTTAAGTTGTATTTTAA
>JBGSKB010000402.1:0-2305 GCA_041741395.1 Melioribacteraceae bacterium | reverse complement strand
TATATTCCTTAGTAAAAACTTTCCCTCTATATCTGTCGCTGCGCCTATGCTGGTTCCTACTAATATTATATTTGCTCCAGGTAATGCATCTTTGGTCAATCCATCTATTACTACCCCGCGTAGTGTTGTGGTTTGTCCGATATTTTTACTTACCCCCAAAAATATCATTAAAAAAATCACCATTTTAAATGTCAGTCGACTTACTAACATATTTACCTCTTAAAAAATTTAAACATTATTATTTAATAAAAAATTATAAATATTAAATAAAAAAAAATTACTTACTCGTGTAAGTTTTACATATGACAAAATAAATAATTTTAAATTCTTCCACAATACAATTTTATTTATTCTTTTTTAATTATTTATAAAAAATTTTAAAAGTAACTAAAGTTTTATTCTCAGACCAATATCTCCCGTCATTCCATATCTTTCAATTGATGCAGGAAAACTGTTTTTTTGATTTAAATCTGTATCTTCTTCTCCAGTTACATTATTTATGTTAAGAAATAATTGTATTCCGTACCATGGTAATTCTTGTTTTAATGATAAATCCCA
Organism: Melioribacteraceae bacterium; assembly: GCA_041741395.1. Classification (GTDB taxonomy): domain Bacteria; phylum Bacteroidota; class Ignavibacteria; order Ignavibacteriales; family Melioribacteraceae. Next base: position 1,747 of record JBGSKB010000402.1, on the reverse strand, counting down.
TCTTGTGTATTTATCTGAGTGTACTCTTAATTGTTTCCAGAAATCTGGTCTCTTAAATATATTGTCTTGATATAACATTGAAATTCTTCCCGAAAATCCCATATAATCATAGCCTAATGAAAAGTTCAAAATATCATTTGGTTGATTTAGTAAACGTGTTGTATAAAATGTATCAATAACAGTTGATATCAACTCACCCATTTCATTATATTCATTTTTTAATTCACTTCTTGGATAACTTGCTTCTGAGAAAATGTGTGTATAGTTAATATTTAACACTATATTTGAGAATGGTTCAGGCAAATACCAAAAATGAGTCTGCCAATCTGTTTCAATTCCCCATATATCAATTGGAATTGGATTATTTATAAAAGTACTGAATTCAAATAATCTGTTTCCTTCTTGAGGCAAATCAGGATAATCGCTCAAATCAGTTAAATACATTGTTGAAGCAAAAATTAAGTTTTCAATTTTCTTTTTAAAACCATCAATTGTAAATAAACCAATTTCATTATTGTAAACAGATAATACTAAATCAAAATTTTCCGAAGTTGCTGGCTTAATTCTATAATTATTATATGAAATAGCATTTGTTCCAATATTATACTTTGGAACCATAGTATTAAAATCCGGATAATTAAGTGTATTTGTATAAGCAAAGTGGATTTGAAGCCAGCTAAAAGGTTTATATCTTAAATGAAGTGCAGGTAATAAATAACCATTTGGTCGCGTAACGGTTGTATCTGCATATTGATATCCGCCTGGAACTTGCTTTCCTCTATATGCAAAATAATTTGTTGTTAAATTTTGATAGCGAACTCCTGGTAAAATAGTTATTTCCTCTCCAATGTTAAAAGTTGTCATTAAATAAGCTGCACTTTTATCTTCAGTACCATGATAGTCGTGTATCAAAGATACGCTTTCATTTTCTTGATAAGATTCATTATCCGGACTATTTGTTTGAACAATTTTCAGGATTTGTTTCATAAAATTTATATCAATAGGATAATGAATTGGATAATCTCCATTTAGAAAATTATCAAATGAATAATTTTTATCAATAAAATTTGTTACGGTTACACTGCTGCCGTTCATTTCCATATCTGGATATTGACTAAGAATATTTGCTACTGTATTACCACCGCCGAGGAATATATTTCCAGCATGACCAGTATTTATATTGTAAGAACGATTTCCATGCAAATAACTTCCGCCAAATTTAATTTTGGCTGTTAAATAATCCGAAATAACAAAATCTGTCTGAAAATCTAAAACTGCAGATAAAGCTCTATCTTGTGAAAAATTTGACGATGAACTTATTGTGTTGAGTCTTGATAAAGATGAATTATAATTAGGCAACTTTGCCAATTCTTTAGGTTGTAATTTTGTAAGATTTCCAAGTCCGGCTAAACCACCAAAATCTTGCCAAAAAAGAAATGAAATATCATTCGGATTACGACTTTCTGAATATGTATGTGAAAGTCTTAAATCGATGTGAAAAATGGGAATTTCTTGTTTTATACTAAGTAAATTGGTAATTACATTTAATTCATTATTTACATCTGATGCAGAGTAAAAAACATCATCTCCAATAAGATTTACTGATTGATTTCTGTAATCTGATTTAGTATCACTTTTACTAAAGAAATTCATCATTCCTATCTCACCATCTTCATGCGAATAATCCAATACTAATGTTGCTCCATGTCTCTCTTTTTCACTAAATACATCTGTCAAATTTACTGAG
>JBGSKB010000401.1:0-14020 GCA_041741395.1 Melioribacteraceae bacterium | reverse complement strand
TCTGCGTTATAATTTTTTGCAATTCCGGAAAATTCTTTAAGTATTTCAATTGCTTTTTCTTGAGAAATCTGTGAAATAACTTTTTCATCATTCTTAAAATCTTCACTTAATCTTAAGACATCTCTTTTTCTTTCAATAATTTCAAAATGTCCGTCTTTAAAAATTTCAACAATTATTAGATGAAATGAGTTTGAGCCAATATCAATTGCAGCAAATTTTTTATTCATGATATGAAATTTCTTAAATTAAAATATTTTTGAATTTTCACAAATCAAATTCTTTAAATATTTTTCAATAAAATATAGTATAACTTATTTTTCTGAAGGTGGGTTTTCTTTTTCGTCTATTTCTTCAAATTGTGCATCAACTACATCATTTTTATCAATTTTATTTCTGATTTTCCCATTTTCGTAAATTTTTGAATCAGATTTTTTGTTTGTGGAATTTCGCAAGATATTTACAATTGCCTTGTAACTTTTGTAAAATATGTAACCAATTAAAATGTAAAATATTAGTCTAAATAATCCAGTCATATTATTATATCTTTATTTTAGGATTGAAATATTCTATGAATCCTCTATCTTTTCTAAAAATCTGATTAAAGAGTTCGTCAAAATCATCTTCTTTATTTACAAAATCAATATCTGTCGTATTCACTATCAGCAAAGGAGTTGAGCTATATTTAAAGAAAAAGTTATTGTAAGCTTCGCTTAATTCTCTAATGTAAGTTCTTGTTAAATTTTTCTCGACTGATCTTCCGCGTTTTTTAATATTATAAATTAAGCGATCTACACTTGCTTGAAGAAAAATCACCAAATCAATTTGTCGCAAATTTCTTTTTAATAATGGAAAAACACTTTCGTATAATTTTAGTTCTTCACCCGAAAGATTTAAATATGCAAAAATTTGATCTTTATCAAAAAAATAATCCGAAACCAAATATTCTGTAAAAAGATCTTCTTGGTTAAATTGTTCTTGCTGTTTAAATCTATTGATTAAGAAAAACATTTGCGTTTGAAATGCATAACGTTTTCTATCATCATAAAATTTTTCCAGAAAAGGATTATTTTCAAATTCTTCTAAAACTAATTTTGCCGATAGTTTTTCCGCTAATTTTTTTGATAAAGCTGTTTTGCCGGCTCCAATTACACCTTCAATTGCAATATATCTCGGTTGTTCCAAAAAAAATCTCCGTATTCAAAATTATAATTTTATCATTATTGAAAAGTTCAGAAAATAATAATACCAAATTAATTATTGTTCTCAATTTCTAACTTAAATTTACTAATTATAAATTTATCAGATAATTTATTTAAGTAATCTTTTAATTTAATTTTTGTTGTTGGATGAACCAAATTTTTATTTATTTCAAGCAAAGGAACCAAAACAAAATCTCTATTTACCAAATCTTTATGAGGAATTTCAATATTTTCATTGGCAAAAACTAATTTATTGAATAAAAGAATATCTAAATCAATTTCCCGCGGTCCCCAATTTTGTCTTTTAATTCGCCCAACTTTCTTTTCAATGGATTTTGTAAAATCAAAAAGTTCTTGTAAAGTAAAATTTGTACTAAAATAAATTACCGCATTATAAAAATTATTTTGTTTAATATTTCCGTAAGGCAAAGTTTCATAAATTGATGAAATTTTAAACTTAGAAATATTTTCATTTTCGCAAAGTAATTTTATTGCTTTTCGAAAATTTAATAAACGATTTCCAACATTTGAACCAATTCCAATATATACTTTATTCGTTTCTACTTTTTTCAACTTCTGCTTCAACATGTTCAATTATTCCACCAACGGGAACATTATTTTTTCTAACTTTTACATTTACTTTTTCTAAAATGGAATACGTTTTCAATAAATTATCTGCAATTATTGTTGCTAAAGTTTCAATCAAATAATATTTTTTTTCATGAATTACTTTATTGATAAATTTATAAACTTCATCATAATTTATTGTTTTTGTTAAATCATCATTTGCAGCGGCTTCAGTAAAATTAAAATACATATCAACATCGGCTTCAAACTTTCCGCCAATAAATTGCTCTTCCTTCAAAGCTCCGTGATATGCATAAAAAACAGCATTTTTTATTCTAACAACATTTAGCATTTACAATTCCTTCTTACTAAGATGATATTTTCTTAATTGCTTAAAATTAGCAAATAAAATTCCAATTAACACAAAAAGTGCCCCAACTAAAACTTTTGTGGAAAGTTGTTCATTAAGAATTAACCAACCTAAAATTAATGCAATAATTGGAGTAACAAATGATGAAAGCGCCAAAATTACTGCATTTATTTGCTTCAATAACCAATAATAAATTGTAAAAGCAGCAATTGTTCCAACAACTGCTAAATAAGAAATTGATAAAATTGCTTTTGTAGAAAATTCCCAATTTGATGTATTTTCGAAATAAAAACTTAGCAAAATCATTGTTATTCCGGCGATTAATAGTGGAATTGCATTTAGAGAAAACGGATGAAGATGACTTCCCCATTTTTTTATTGCAACTGAATTTGAACCTTGAATAATTGCGCTTAGTAAAACCGCTGCTAAACCCAAAGTATGATTTTCTACATCTATTTCTAAACTGTCAGAAAAAATTATTAGAATTCCAATGAACCCCAAAATTACACTTATCAATTTGAAAATATCTGCAGATTCGCCTTTTAGAATAAACCAAGAACATATGAAAACCGAAAAGGGAAAAAACCCAAACATTACTGAAGTCAATCCGCTTGGGACAAACTGTTCAGCCCAATAAACTAATCCGAACGGAATTGCGAATGAAAAAAAAGCGAGAAAAATATAAATTTTTATGGACTTTGAATCTAAATGCAATTCAATTTTTTTTATGTAAACAATTGAGAAAATTAAAATTGATGCAAGTAAAAATCTTAATCCGGCAGAAATTAAAGGAGTTAAAGAATCCAAACCCAACCTTATTGCAAGCCAAGTTGAACCCCAAATCAGACAAATTGCAATATATCCTAAAACAATTTTTAATGTATTACTCATTTGTTCCTTTCATTGCAATGACACCAAAAGCTCTACCGGAATTTTGTTTATCTCTTCTAAACGAATGAAAATTGTTATTTTCAAAACTGCAGATTTCATCAATTTCAATTTGAGTTTCCGGAATTCCAAAACTTAAAAGAATATCTTTGTTCGCAGATTTCAAATCCAGTAAATACTTTTCACCTATGGGAATTAAATATTTTGAATCAAATTTTTGCTCAAATTCTTTTCCAACTTCATAATTTTTTTGTGAAATTGACGGACCAAAATACACATGAATATTTTTCGGATTACATGAAAATTCGTCAACTAATTTTCTAACATTTTTTTCCAAAATTCGTTTTTCTGTTCCTTCCCAGCCGGAATGAACTGCCGCTATTACTTTTTCTTTTGAATCAAATAAATAAATATTTGTGCAATCCGCAGTAGAAACTGCCAAACCAAGATTTTTCGTTTTTGTAATTAATGCATCGCCGGTTAAATTTTTCTCAAAACTTTCTACAAAATTTATAATATCACTATGTGTTTGTTTTTCAATTACAACATTTTTTGTACTTAATCCTAATTCATTAAAAAAGTTTTCACGATTTTTTTCAACAATATTTTCATCATCTAAAATTGATTTTGACATATTAAACGAAAATTTATCATTTTCATTTAATTTAATTTTTTGACTGAAGCCAAAAATAATTTCTGGAAATTTTTCGAATATTTTGGATTTGTGAATAATCATAAGTTTTAAGATTCTGAAAAAATAGAGTGAAATTTACTAACGAAGTTCTGCAATTAAAAGTTGTTTATGTGATTGAAAATATGTTATGAAGTTAAAAATTAATTTGAGGAATTTATTTTGATTTTAGCGAGTCAATTATATTCCTTCCGTAACTAGTTAGATTTAACTTTTCTGATTTACTTAGCTGAATTAAAATTCCCAAATTCATTGGTTGTTCAAAATCAATTTTATAATCATTTTGAGTTGGAATTAAATATGGGAAAAAGTTTACAGAATAGTTCTCCTTAATTTCTGTATTTGGATTAGTAATTGTAGAATCGTTATAAATTTGTTTGTAATAATCAATATAAGCTTCATCGGATTCTAATTTCAAATAACCATTTTCAAGAATTAAATAAATCTCATCATTAGAATTTATCATTCCCAAAACATTTTGATTTAGATTTTTTATTTCTTGAGCAAATAGATTTGTAGAAAAAAATAAAATTGTTATAAAAAGTAATTTCAAATTTTACTCAACCTTTATTAATTATTATTATCGGAATAATTTCTTTGAATTGAATAAATATGTAGTGAATGAAAATTTTCATTCACTACTTTTAATATAAATATAATTGAATAATGAGAGTATTAAATAACTTTTAATGATTCTTCCAAATCAGTTAAAACATCATTAACATTTTCAATTCCAATAGCCAACCTTACACCACCGGCATCAATTCCCCTTTCAACTAATTTATCAGCGGGAACAACAGAATGCGTCATTGAAGCTGGGTGTTCAATCAATGTTCTAGTGTGTCCCAAACTTACAGCTAAAGTCATTGTGTAAGCATTTTGTGCAATGTGATCCATTAATTTTTTGCCGTTATTTTTTGTTTCTTCCGGAGTATTTCCTTTTAACACAAAATAAATTAAACTTCCCGGAGCAAAATTTCCGTAAAAATCAATCATCTGTCTTTTAGCAATTTCATGCTGAGGATGTGATTTTAATCCGGGGTATTTTACAAACTCCACTTTAGGATGATTTTCTAAAAACTCCGCAATTTTAATTGAAGACTCAATTTGATGTTTTTGACGTAAAGCTAAACTTGGCAATCCGTAAGTTAAAATTGCCCAAGCACTTTTTGTATTTAGAACAGCACCAAAATCTTTTCTGTAAAGAAGCAATGCGTCACGATATTTATTTTTACCAATTACGGCGCCGCCCATATCGGTTCCAAATCCGCCCATTCCTTTTGTTAAAGAATGAACTGTAAAATCTGAGCCTAATTCTATTGGTCTTTGACTGAATGATGTTGCAAAAGTATTATCAACAACAATTGTTAATAGATTTTTTTCACTTCTTGATTTATTAATTTCATCAACAACTTTTCTCAATTCAATGATATTTATAATATCTAAATTAGGATTTGCCGGGGTTTCAAAATAAATTACTTTTGTATTTTCATTTAAAACGGAAAAAATATTTTCAAGATTTGTTAAATCGACCGGATGAACTTTAATATTTAATCTTGGGTACCAATTATTAAAAAGCGAAATTGTACATCCGTATAAAGTTGTGTGTGTAATTATTTCATCACCGGATTTTGTAAGAATTCCTAAGACTCCGGAAATTGCACTCATTCCGCTTGCAAAAGTTACAGCCATTTCACCTTTTTCTATAAAAGCTAAATTTTCTTCGAGCATATCTTTATTTGGTTCGCCAAGTCTGTCATAAATAAAAATCGGCTGTTCATTTCCGTGAGCAGCAGTTTGTGCAAATTGCATAAATCCTTCAGCTCCTCGCTCAACAGAATCCAATCTAAATGTTGTTGATGAAGATATTGGCGCAGTAACGTGATGGCTGTAATCCCATTTATTTGAAACATTTTTCCCATAAATTAAATGAGTATCCATCGAATATTTTGAATCATTATTAGTTTTTTTCTCTTCCATACTTACCTCAATTTTAATGTTTAAAATTAGTTAAACTAATTTTGTAAGTCCATTGAAAGAATTTTTGAAATGATATTATTGGATGTTACTAAAACAGCGAATATCCGCGAAGAAATTCTTCCGTTTTCATTCTTCTTCTTCCTTCCGGTTGAATTTCCAAAATTTGAATTGTGTTTTTTGTGGTTCCAAAAAATATTTCTGTTTTGGTTTGTTCAATTTGAAATGGTTGTAATTTTTTATCAAAATTAATTTTAGTTGAAAATACTTTAAATATTTTTTCATCTTTAGCAAAAAACGATCCAGGAAATGGAGACAATCCTCTTACTAAATTATGAATTTCAAAAGCTGATTTATTCCAATTTATTTCACAAATTTCTTTTGTGATTTTTGGCGCTGGTGTTGCAATTTTATCATCTTGTTTTTTCAATTCAATTTTATTTTCTACAATTAAATTTATGGTACGAAAAGTTAAATCAGCTCCAACCAAACTCATTTTATCATGCAAAGTTCCAAAGTTATCCGAATCTTCAATGTTAACTTTTTCTGTTAAAATAATATTTCCGGTATCAACTTTATCTTCCAAAAAAAATGTTGTTAACCCGGTTTCCTTTTCACCATTTATTAAAGCCCATTGAATCGGTGCTGCACCTCTGTATTTGGGAAGTAAAGAACCATGCAAATTAAATGAACCAAATTTTGGAATTGTAAAAACGTTTCTTGGTAAAATTCTGAATGCTACAATAATAAATAAATCGGGGTTTAATTCCTTTAATGATTTTTCTAATTGTTCGTCTTTTAAACTTTCCGGAGTAAAAACTTTAATATTATTTTCTAATGCAAATTGCTTAATTGGAGTTGGTGAAAGTGTTTGTCCCCTTCCGCGCGGTTTATCCGGGGCTGTTACAACTGCAAGAATTTCATGATTATTTTCATAAAGAATTTTTAGTGATGGAATTGCAAAATCTGGAGTTCCAAAAAATATTATTTTCATTAAATATTCTAAACTTCCAATTCTGTTATTGGATAATCACAATCAACTTCTCGATTGCGGATTTTTTTTAGCAACTTAAGATGTTTTTTTCTTTCATCTTCACTAATTCTATCTGGAATCATTTTCCCAATTAAATGATCATATTCGTGCAAAATTACTCGTGCAAAAAAATCAGATGCTTCAATCTCAACTTCTTCTTCAGAAGTATTTAAATATTTTATTTTAATGTCTTTGGATCTTTCAACATCTGCTCTAAGATTTGGTAAACTTAAGCAACCTTCTTCTAAAATTATTTTTTCATCTGAATGCAAAATTATTTGTGGATTTATCATAGCAACTGGTTTTATTCCATCACAATCTTCAACGGTCGAAACATCAACAACAAATATTTGTTTATCTAATCCAACTTGATTTGCAGCTAAACCTACGCCGTTTGCATTTCTCATTGTTTCAAACATTCTCTTAACAATTCTAATAATTTCATCATCTATTGATTTTACCGGCTTTACAACTTTCCTTAGAATTTTATCACCATATTGAGTGATTGGAAAAACTAACATTAATTTCTCTCTATTTTTATAATTCAGATGCTTAAAAATAATTAAGTTTATTTGAAGATAAAAGTTTAGTAAAAAATCAATTTAAAATAAAAAACCTCAGCTTTTGACTGAGGTTTTTGTAATTAAGTTTTACTTAATTTCTATTGTTCTTGGCTTTACTCTTTCTACTTTTGGCAGATGAATTGTGAGTCGGCCATTTTCAAGATTAGCAATAATTTTTTCTTCATTCACACTTTCAGAAAGTTTGAATTTTCTGTAATAATTGCTTGGATCAATTTCCTTTAATAGATACTTTTTACTCAAAACTTCTGAATAATTTATTCTTCCCATTATTACCAAATCGCCGTCTTCAACTTTTATTTTAACATCTTCTTTATTTACTCCCGGCATATTTGCAACAAGAAAGTAATCTTCATTTGTTTCATAAATATCTATAAGTGGTGCGACCCAAGATTCTTTTTCGAGAGCTTCCTCCCAACTTCTTGTTTCATCAACTTGTGTTAATACACTTGTATCTTCCATTTTATTGTCTCCTATTTTCATTATTTTTTTTCTTAATAATTTTCTATTTGTCGTCATCAACAACTTCATATGAAGCATCTTCAACATTTTTTTCGCTGTCTTTTGGTGCTTCTGATTTTGCATTCGATTGTTGCTGTGCATTTGGATCAAAACCATTTCCCGGTTGACCTTGTGCACCCGGTTGTTGATATAAGTTTTGAGCAGCTTCACTCCAAATTTTATTTAATTTATCAGTAGCAGCTTTTATTGTATCGGTATTATTTGTTTTAATTGCATCTTCAACGTTTACAATTTCTGCTTCTAATTTAGATTTAACATCAGCCGGTAATTTATCTTTAAGTTCTTCAATTTGTTTCTTTGTTTGAAATACTAAATTATCAGCACTGTTTTTTATATCAACACTTTCTTTTTTCTTTTTATCTTCAGCAGCATGTTCTTTTGCTTGATTTTTCATTTTATCAATTTCATCTTTATTCAATCCGCTTGAAGAAGTAATTCTAATACTTTGCTCTTTTGCGGTAGCTTTATCTTTTGCAGAAACATGCATAATGCCGTTTGCATCAATATCAAATGTTACTTCAATTTGAGGAATTCCTCTTGGTGCCGGTGGAAGTCCTTCCAAATGAAATCTTCCCAAAGTTCTATTATCAGCAGCCATTGATCTCTCACCTTGCAGAATATGAATTTCTACGGAAGGTTGATTATCCGCAGCAGTTGAGAATACTTCACTTTTCTTTGTTGGAATTGTTGTATTTGATTCAATCAATTTTGTCATTACTCCACCCAAAGTTTCAATTCCTAATGAAAGCGGTGTAACATCCAACAACAATACATCTTTTACATCACCGGCTAAAACTCCGCCTTGAATTGCTGCACCAACAGCAACAACTTCATCCGGATTAACACCTTTATGAGGTTCTTTTCCAAAAATCTTTTTAACTAAATCTTGAACTTTTGGAACTCTTGTTGAACCACCTACTAAAATTACTTCATCAATTTGTGAAGCTGAAACACCAGCATCTTTAATTGCTTGTTCGCAAGGTCCAGCAGTTCTTTCAATTAAATCATCAATTAATTGTTCAAATTTTGAACGAGAAATTGTGATATTCATATGTTTTGGACCATCTTGAGTAGCAGTAATAAAAGGTAAATTAACATCCGATTGTGTCGTTGATGATAATTCAATTTTTGCTTTTTCAGCACCTTCTTTTAATCTCTGCAAAGCCATTGGATCCTTACGTAAATCAATTCCTTCTTGTTTCTGAAATTCACTTGCTAAAAAATCAATTACTCTTTGATCAAAATCGTCACCGCCTAAATGTGTATCGCCATTAGTAGATTTAACTTCAAAAACTCCATCGCCAAGTTGTAAAATTGAGACATCAAAAGTTCCACCGCCTAAATCATAAACTGCGACTAATTGCTCTTTATTTTTTTTATCCAAACCGTAAGCTAAAGCTGCAGCGGTTGGTTCATTTATAATTCTTCTAACTAATAATCCGGCAATTTCACCGGCATCTTTTGTTGCTTGTCTTTGCGCATCATTAAAATAAGCCGGAACTGTAATTACAGCTTCGGTTACTTCTTGTCCTAAATAATCTTCAGCGGTTTTTTTCATTTTCTGAAGAACCATTGCACTAATTTCCGGTGGTGAATAAACTCTGTCATCAATTTTAATTCTTGCAGATCCATTATCTCCAGCTACAACTTTATATGGCACTTCTCTAATTTCCGTTCCAACTTCATCAAATCTTCTTCCCATAAATCTTTTTACCGAAAAAACTGTATTATTTGGATTAGTTACAGCTTGTCTTTTTGCCGGCTGACCAACTAATCTTTCACCACTTTTTGTAAATCCAATTACAGACGGAGTAGTTCTTCCACCTTCTGCATTGGGTATAACAACCGGGTCATTACCTTCCATAACAGCTACGCATGAGTTTGTTGTTCCTAAATCAATACCTATAATTTTCCCCATTTAATTACTCCTTAATTAATATTAAGCGACTCGAAATGAGTCGCTTTAAGACTTTTTTAGTTAAGCTCGATTATTCTTTCTTTTGCAGTTTTTGGTTCAAGCTTATTCAATTTGATTTCAAGCATTCCGTTATCAAATTTTGCTTCAACTTTTTCTGAATCAACTTCTACAGGAAGTGTAAAACTTCTTTTAAATTTTCCGTAAGATCTTTCTTCGCGATAATAATTTTTTTCTTTTTCTTCACTTACTTTTTTCTTTTCACCTTCAATGGTTAAAATGTTATCTTGTAATGTGATTTTTAAATTTTCTTTTTTAACACCCGGAATTTCAGCATCAACTATGATATTTTTTTCATTTTCTGAAATATCTATTCTTGGTGAAAAATTATCTTTTTCTATTGCTGAGAAACCTGGAAATTCATCAAAGAATCTTTGAAAACGGTTTGTTAAATGATCAAAATCTCTCATTGGTTCAAATCTTAAAAGTGTCATGTTAAATTCTCCATTTTATTTTTTGAATTACTTTTGTCATTTAATAAACAGATATCGTGCCAAATTTAATATTTTATGTAACTTATTGTAATTAAATAGGTTATTGGATTTTTAAAAATTTTATCATTTTTGTCATTTTGACATATTACGACAAAGTTGGCGCAATTTTTCACCTTTTGTCTTATTTATTGTCAATTTGTCGCACAAATGGAGGATGTATGTTTAATATTGAAGAATTCGATTTGAAATTAGAAACAAGTTTTATCGGAAGAAATTTTATCTATATTGAAGAAATAAACTCAACAAATGAATATCTTATGACGGAAAGTGAAAACTTGGGAAATGGAACGGTAATTTTAAGTGAATTTCAAATTGATGGAAAAGGAAGATTAAATAGAAAATGGCTCAGTAATAAAAATCAAAATTTAACTTTTTCCATTTTACTAAATAAAAAATTGGATAAAATTAATATAAATCACATTAACTTATCTGCTTCTTTGGCAGTTGCAAATTCAATAGAAAATCTCTTTCAATTAAAAACCGATCTAAAATGGCCGAATGATATTTTGGTTAAGAATAAAAAGTTAAGCGGAATTTTACTTGAGTCAACTTTCAACAATTCAAAACTTGAAAAATTGGTAATTGGAATTGGAGTAAATGTTAACCAAACCAAATTTGAAGGTGAATATAAAGTAAAACCAACTTCTCTCAAATTTGAAGTTAAAAAAGAAATTTCCAGAGAAAGATTACTAAACGAAATTCTAAATAATTTTGAAGCAAATATTATTGAATTAAAGACAAACTCAAAAAGAATTTTAAACGACTGGCGTGATAAATGTAGAATGATTGGCGAGCATATTACAATTCACTCGAACGATAAAATTATTCACGGAATTTTCTATGATATTGATGCAAACGGATTTATGATAATTAAAATTGGCGATCAATTAGAAAAAATTACAAGCGGAGATATTTCACTAAAATAATTATGAAAAACTATAATTGTTTAATTGTTTGATTGCTAAATGTTAAGTGAAATTATGGTTTCAGCAATTAGTCAAATTATCAATTCTTTTTGAAAGATAAATAATGATTCAAATTTATTTTGATAATGCCGCAACTACAAAACTTCATCCAAAAGTTTTGGAGAAAATGCTCCCATTTTTAAAAGAAGATTACGGAAACGCTTCGGCAATTCATTCATTTGGAAGAAAAGCGCGTGTTGCAATTGAAGAATCTCGAGAAACTATTGCAAATTTTATTAACGCAGATCCAAGCGAAATTTATTTTACGAGCGGTGGAACCGAATCAAATAATTTTATAATTAATGGAGTTGCAAAAACAGAATTCCTCGAAAGCGGAAAAAGAAAAATTGTAACTTCTAAAGTTGAACATCATTCAATTTTACATACTTTTGAAAAATTAGAAACTGAAGGATTTTTTACAAAATATATTAATGTTGATGAAAAATTTCTTCCTATTAAAAATCAGCTAAATAATGAAATTGATTCCGATACTTCAATGATTTCACAAATTCACGTCAACAATGAAACCGGAAGCATTTTTAATTTTTCTGAATTGGAAACACAAAATATTTACATACATACAGATGCTGTCCAAAGTTTTGGAAAAATAATAGTTGATGTTGATAAATTAGGAATTCATACACTTTCTGCCTCTGCACACAAAATAAATGGACCAAAAGGAATTGGAATTGCGTATGTAAAAAGTGGAACGCCAATGGCATCATTTATTCTTGGCGGCGGACAAGAACGGAACAGAAGGGCCGGCACCGAAAATGTTGCCGGAATTGTTGGTTTTGCCGAAGCTGTAAAAATTTCCAAAGATGAAATGCAAAATAATTTTGAAAAAGTAAGTTCAATCAAAAATTATTTCATTGAAAATTTAGAATCACATTTTAAAGAGAAAATTTTAATAAACAGTTTTGATAATTTTTCACCGTACATTTTGAGTATAACTTTTAATCCGGAATTTTACAAAAATGATTCTGAAACAATTTTGATGAATTTGGATATTAATCATATTGCTGCTTCATCTGGTTCCGCTTGTGTTTCGGGAACTTTAAAACCTTCACAAGTAATTTTAGCAAGCGGGAAATCTAAAGAATATGCAAATGGGACTTTAAGATTTTCATTTTCACCGGAAAATAAAATTGAAGAAGTGGATTACACAATTTCCATTTTGAAAAAAATTGCAGATAAAAATTTGAAATAAATCTTAGTTTTTTAAAACAATTCGGTGCGAAAATTCATTTGTCATGAATAACAATTTTTAGAGAAAAAGAATTTTTTTTCTGAATAGTATTTAAACTTAATCTTATAAAAATATTGGTTTGATCAATACATGTTAGATTTGTTTTTCAAACCAAGTTTATTCAATTTCTGTTTCTTTTAATAGTTGTTTGAAATTTCTAATTGTTAAAATGAAAACACTTTTATTTTCAATTCGATAAATTATTCTGTATTCGCCTTCAAATAATTCACGAATATTTTCTCTGTTTATTTCTGGAACCATTCTTCCTCTTTCTGAATTTTCCAACAAAGATTCAACTTTATTAAAAATATTTTCGATTAAACTTTGAGCAGCAGAAATATTGTCTTTTGCAATAAAATTATAAATATTTTCTAATCTTTCAATAGCCAATGGAGACCAAAATATTTTCACATTTTAGACTCTCTTTGCAAATTTCTTTTTTACATCTTTATGTGTAACAGCTAAACCTTTATTTATTTGCGATTCAGCTAATCTTATATCTTCAAGGACTTCAATTTTATCAATCATTTGCTGATATTCAGAAACATCTAATAAAATTGCTGAACTTTTTCCATTCTGAGTAATAACCAATGGTCTTTTGGTTTTTCTAACTTGATCAAAATAATAAGCAACCTTTGAACGAAATTTTGAAAGTGGTTGAATATCTTCGAGTAATTGAATTTTATGCATAAATTCTCCAATATTTTTATTGTACTTTATAATGTACAATATACTGTTCATATTTACAATAGACGAATTTTTTTTAAGTGGATAAAACAGCGAGACTTTGTTATCCGTTAGCCATAAGAAAATAGGTTTCCGACCAAACTTACCTCCGTTGTTTAGCATGTTAACAATTTTAATGAATTAAGAGTCTTTTTTTATGACAGTATTTAATCTAAAATTTAAATAGATTTAAGTTAGATCGATAAAATTAAAATTTGCTTAGAATACCACTATGAATAACCCAAACTCAAAGCTTCTTTTAGAATTGCCTTTGTAGTTGTTGCACCGACCCTTGTCACTCCTAATGCTTTTACTCTCAAGATATCCTTCAATTCTCTTACTCCACCAGCAGCCTTTACTTCGATAGTCGATTTACAATATTTTCTCATTAACTGTAAATCATGATCTGTTGCTCCATCGTAGGTATAAAAGCCACTAGATGTTTTTTTAAATCCATATCCAGTTGATGTTTTAACAAATGCAACATTATGTTCATTACAGATCTCACATAAACTAATTTTTAATTCATCTTTTTCATAGAAATCATTCTCAAATATTACTTTAGATATTGCACCAAATGAAATAACTTTTTCATTTATTTGTTTTATTTCTTCATTTAAATAACTCCAATCTTGACTCAATACTTTCCCAATATTAACAACAAAATCAATTTCATCTGCACCATTTTCGCACGCTAATTTTGCTTCTTTTATTTTAATTTCTATGCTCGAATTACCATGAGGAAAACCAACTACGGTTCCCACTTTTGTTGAACAATCTTTG
>JBGSKB010000400.1:0-2573 GCA_041741395.1 Melioribacteraceae bacterium | reverse complement strand
TAATTTGCGAGGATTAATGTTTTGGCAGACTTTTGGTGACGACTCACTTGGCAATTTAACTAATACAATTTATTACAGAAATATGCCTGAAGTGAAATTCGATAAAACTGAAAAAGAAAATTTGAAACCAACGATTAAAATTATTTCCCCAAATACTCAAAATAATTTTAAAACTGGTGAAAATATTATTATAAAGACAATATCAAATGATGAAGATGGAAAAGTTGTTAAAGTTGAATTTTTTGTGGATGATAATTCAATCGGTTATAATATTTTTGAACCATATAATTGGGCTTGGTTTAATGCTTCACAAGGTGAACATACTATTTACTGTATTGCTTATGATAATTTTGGAAAATCTACAATTTCTGAAAAAGTAAAAATATTTATACAAAAAAAATAAATTCAATTTTAGAAAAAGAATTAAAGACTTTATTTATCATAGTTTTATTACAAAAGAATTGACAATTAAATGAAAAATAAAAATTTTATATATATAATCTTCGTAGTAAGTTTATTGATTTTTTTCAATTTAAACGTATTAGTTGCTCAAGAAAATCCTTCTTTAGATTGCTTTACAATTATTGTTGGGAAAAATGCAACTTCTGAAGGCTCTATAATTGTTGCCCACAATGAAGATGATTATGGAAAACAAATTGTTAATCTTTACCGAACTTCCGAAAAAACAAATAATAAAAATGAAGTAATAAAATTTGAAAATGGCGGAACTTTAAAGCAAGTTGAAAAAACAAATGGTTTTATTTGGATAGAACTTCCCGGAATGAAAGTTTCAGATGGTTATATTAACGATGATGGAGTTGTAGTTTTTTCAAATGGATGCCCGTCAAGGGAAGATAAACCAGATTCAACTGCTGGCGGAATTCTTTACTGGGTAAGAAGAATTATTGCAGAAAGAGCTCATAGCGCAAAGGAAGGTGTAAAAATTGCCGGAAGCTTAATAGAAAAATATGGATATGTTTCCTCAGGGAGAACATATACTATTGCTGATAAAAACGAAGCTTGGGTTTTATCCGCTGTTTATGGAAAACATTGGATTGCTCAAAGAGTTCCCAATGATGAAATTGCAGTTATACCAAATTATTACACAATTGGAAAAGTAAATCTAAAAGACACATTAAATTTTTTGGGTTCTTCAGATATTATAACTTATGCTGAAAAAAAAGGTTGGTATATTCCAGATGAAAATAATGAATTTAATTTTGCGAAATCATATACAGCTTTAACATCTATAAATCATCCGGGAAATATAAATAGAATTTGGAGAGGAATTAATTTACTTTCAAATCAAGATTTTAAAATTGATCAAAAATTTCCTTTTTCATTTAAACCGTATAAAAAGTTTGACATTGAAGAAATAATGGAAATTTTAAAAGATCATTATGAAATTTGCGAGTTAGATAAATCAGATATGTACAAAAATGGTAATCCACATTTTGAAAATTATTCAACAATTTGCAGCGAAACTACACAATTTAGTTTAGTTGTACAGCTAAGACAAAATATGCCGACTGAAATAGGAACTTTGGTTTGGTTAACTTACTTTAGACCATGTGTAAATCTTTATGCACCAATTTATTTGGGAATTAAAAACTTTCCGGAAGGTTTTGCTTACACTAATTCTGACGAAGCGATAAAATTACATTTTAATCCGGATGAAGAAATATTTAAGAAAAATTCTTCGCATGTTTATTGGGATTTTATTGCAGCAAATGATTTTGTTGGTCAAGATTTTTATTCAATTTATCCCAGAGTTAAAAATCAAAATAATTTTTTGCAAAATGATTTGATTAGAAAAACAAAAGTATTTGAAAATAATGTATTAAAACTATACTCTGATAATCCCAAATCAGCTTTAGACCAAATTGATGAGTATTCAAAAAATAAACTTAATGAAATTCATAGTTACACTAAAAATCTTTTAAAATAATTATTACATTGTTAAAAATATTGAAATAGATTTTTATGATTTTTAAATCATATGTTCTTAAGAATATCTTTTCTTTTTGTTCAATACTTTATAACTTACACGTGTAAGTTTAATTCTATTTTAGATCTATTTTAATTAGTCAGTATATGGATTTGACTAAATATTTTGACGTAAATTGATTAAATTAAAGCACTTACAAACATTCAGAAATTAATACATTAATAAAAAATCATAAATTTAAAATTTTTAAATCGAGATAAACATATGAACAACAAAATATCAAGAAGAAAATTTATTAAAAACACGGCAACAATTTCGGGTATTTCAATGTTGGGAATAAATATGACAACAGAATTATTTGCCGAAAAAAAATTTGTAACTCAAAGACCAAATATTAGTGAAAGAAAATTTGTTAGCGATGCTGTTGAAAAAACTATTGTTGATGTTAAGAAAAATATTGCTGACGAAGAACTTGCGTGGATGTTCGAAAATTGTTTTCCAAATACCTTGGATACAACCGTTAAGTTTGAAATCAAAAATGGCAAACCGGATACTTTTGTTATCACCGGCGATATTAATGCAATGTGGCTTAGAGATTCATCTGCTCAAGTTTGGCCTTATTTAG
>JBGSKB010000399.1:0-3002 GCA_041741395.1 Melioribacteraceae bacterium | reverse complement strand
AATTTCAATTGTATTTTCTTTTTCTTCAACATTGACTAAAATTTTACCTTTTTTACTTCCGATTGCATCAATGGAATTTTTAATTAAGTTTTCGATTACCCATTCAAAAAGTGATGCATTTAGATTTAATAATATTGATTTATTATTCAAATAAATAAGTTCAACATCCTTGCCGGTTTGTGGAAGTCGCTTTTCAAAATATTTTAACACAGAATTAATTACATCATTCAAATCATTTTTTTTTAGAACCGGTTTGGAACCAATTTTTGAAAATCTATTTGTAATTTTATTTAAACGCGTTAAGTCGCTTTCCATTTCATTTGCAACATTTACAACTTCTTCCGGTTTTTGATATTTTAATTTCAATAATTCTACCCAACCCATTAAACTAGAAATTGGTGTTCCCAATTGATGTGCAATTTCTTTTGCCATTCCAACCCAAATATTACTTTGCTCTGTTTTTTTTACATAGCTGAAACTGACATAGGAAATTGTTAAAAATAATATTGCAAATAAAACTTGTAAAAAAGGATAATATTTTAGTTTTTGAATTAACTCAGAATTGCCGAAGTATATTTTGTTAAAAACTTTTTCTTTTCCATCAAAATCTTTGAAAGAAACATTTATCGGATCATGAACGTATGCTAATTCTTTTACTTTATTGATTAAAAATGTATCTATTTCTGATTGTGTTAAAGTTGTGTCAATCTCAATATTTTTAATTCCAGCACCTTGACTGCCACTTATTGGAATTCCGTTTGTATCAGTCAGAATTAACGGAAAATTTATTCTTTTAATTATATTTTCAAAAATAAAAGTTAAGTCAACATTATTATCAGAATTTGGATTTGCAATAAACTCAAGAGTGTTTGCGTATAATTCGGCAACTTGTCGTTCGCTATTTTGTAATTCGGTAACAAGGGATTGCGTATAATAAAATGTTCCAGCAGTGATTGCCAATGCAATAACAAGTAAAACAAGTTTTAAATTCATATCATATTTTCAGAAAAGGAATAATTTTTAATTTAAAATAATTCTACTGAAAATTAATAAATATGCGGAAGTTTTAAAAGATAATCTGCAATACCTTTTTATTAAAGTTCAATAGTTTGAGATCTTTTTGGTCCAACAGAAATATATTTAATTTCAAATCCACATTGAACAGAAATAAATGTTAGATATTCTTTCGCTTCTAAAGGTAGATCATCATAATTTTTTATTTCGGAAATATCAGATTTCCATCCTTTAAAACTTGTGTAAATTGGAACAACAGAATTAAGTTCAGAAGAAGAAGTTGGAAAATATTTTAATTTTTTTCCATTTAATTCATAACCAGTACATACTTTAATTTCATCAAAATGACCAAGCACATCAAGTTTGGTAATTACTACTCTTTCAATTCCATTAATTTTTCTAGAATAATTAACAAGGAATGCATCGAACCAGCCGCATCTTCTTGCTCTTCCGGTTGTAGCTCCAAATTCTGCACCAATTCTGCGTAAATTTTCACCGTCTTCATCAAATAATTCAGTAGGGAAAGGTCCTAAACCAACTCTTGTTGTGTAAGCTTTAACAATTCCAATTACATCTGTAATTTTTGTGGGAGGAATTCCAGTTCCCGTGCAAGCTCCGCCGGAAGTTGGATTTGAAGAAGTTACGTACGGATAAGTTCCATGATCAACATCAAGTAAAGCACCTTGAGCTCCTTCAAGTAAAATTGATTTATTTTTTGAAATCGCATCATTCAAATATTCAGCAGTATCTGTAATATATTTATCAATTTTTTTATCGAAGGCAATAAGTTCATCAATAATTTCATCAATATTTAATTCTTCTTGATGATAAATATTTTTAAGCAAATTATTTTTTTCATCCAGATTTTTTTTGATTTTTATTTTTAGTTCCTTTTTATCAAGTAAATCTGCAATTCTAATTCCTCGTCTTGCGTATTTATCAATATAGCACGGACCAATTCCTCGCCCGGTTGTTCCAATTTTGGAATTTCCTTGTTCATTTATTGAATCAATTAATTTGTGATACGGCATTATTAAATGGGCATTGTGACTTATAAACAATCTTCCTTCAAAATCAATTCCATTTTGATGAAGCATTTCAAGTTCATCCAATAGTGCTTTAGGTTCAATTACAACTCCGTTGCCAATAACGCAAATTACATTTTGATGTAAAATTCCCGATGGAATTAAATGAAATATATATTGTTTTTCACCAATTTTAATTGTGTGTCCGGCATTTGCTCCGCCTTGATAACGAACAACAATATCAACATTAGAACCTAATAAATCAACAACTTTTCCTTTACCTTCATCACCCCATTGACTTCCCACGACAATTGACACACTCATAAGTTTTCCTCTGAATTAATTAAAATTTGGCATAATAGATTCGAAAGTTTTTTCAATTTATGAAAAGAAGACAAAAAATAACCCAAATCATTTAAAATAATTTGGGGTAAAAATCAATTTTATTAAAAAATAATTAATTAAAAACTTTTTACTGCTTCTTCAACAGAATCATAGTTTTCAAAAATTGTAATTAGTTTAGTTATAACTAATAAACTATTAATTTTTTCAGTAGCTCTTGCAAGTTTAAATGAACCGCCGCCATTTTTCAAAGTAGTAAAACCGCTGATTAACATTCCTAAACCGGAACTATTCATAAATTTTACACTGCTTAAATCAACAACAACGTTTTTTTTACCTTCATCTAAATAACTGTGCAAAAGTTTACTAAATTCTTCAGCTTCCGGTCCGCCTATAACATTCCCTTTTAATTCAACAACTACTGCTGAATATTTTTCAGAAGTTTTTATTCTCATCTTTGCTCCTAATTATTTTACTCTAAATTAGTTATAACAAATTTTTAAATCAAGAAAAGTTTATTTAAAAATGATTAAAAACAGTAAAAGTAATATAATTCTTAAAGTTTATTAATGAATACAATTTTATATATTTATAAATAATGAATAAAATCCATATTTATAA
>JBGSKB010000398.1:0-15135 GCA_041741395.1 Melioribacteraceae bacterium | reverse complement strand
AACTTAAAGCAGAATGTTACCCAAATTGGGAGGGTTTAGATGGACATATAGGTGGACATTACTTATCTGCTATGGCAATGAATTATGCGGCTACCGGAAATCTTGAATGTAAACAGCGAATGGAATATATGCTTGCCGAATTAAAAATTTGTCAAGATTCAAACGCGATAAACAATTCGGAATGGGGAGTTAATTATATTGGCGGAATGCCGAACAGCAAGGAAATTTGGAATAATTTAAAGAAGGGAAATTTTTCAGTATACAAATCCTCTTGGGCTCCTTGGTATAATTTGCACAAAATGTTCGCCGGTCTTAGAGATGTATGGCTTTATACCGGAAATGAAAATTCAAAAATAATGCTTATTAATTTTTGTGATTGGGCATTAAATTTAACATCAGGTTTATCTGATGACCAAATGCAAATTATGCTAGATTCTGAACACGGCGGAATGAATGAAATTTTTGCAGATGCATTTCAAATTTCTAATGACGAAAAATATATGATTGCTGCAAAACGATTCTCCCATAAAAAATTTCTTGATCCGCTTTCGCAAAAAATAGATAATCTTGATAATGCTCATGCTAATACACAAATTCCAAAGTTTATTGGTTTTCAACGAATTGCAGAAATTACCGGTGATAAAAAATTTGCAGATGCTAGCAGTTATTTTTGGAAAAGTGTTACAAAAAATCGTTCGCTTGTTTTTGGAGGTAACAGCAGAAAAGAACATTTCCCAACAATTAAAGCTTCAAAGGATTATATCATCGATATAGATGGACCCGAATCTTGTAATTCATACAATATGCTTAAGTTAACAGAAGATTTATTCCGAACAAATAAAACTGCAAATTATATTGATTATTATGAGAGAACTCTTTACAATCATATTTTATCGACACAACATCCGGAACATGGTGGATATGTTTATTTTACTTCTGCTCGACCTAAACATTATAGAGTTTACTCAGCTCCAAATGAAGCAATGTGGTGTTGTGTTGGAACGGGAATGGAAAACCATGGAAAATACAATCAATTAATTTATACACATCAAAATGATTCACTTTTTATAAATCTATTTATTTCTTCGGAATTAAATTGGAAAGCAAAAGCAATTAAAATTAAACAAGAAACAACTTTTCCATATGAAGAAAAGACTAAATTAATTATTACCGAAAGTTCATCTAAATTTAAATTAATGATTAGATATCCATCATGGGTTTATGAAGGTGAATTAAAAGTTTTAATTAACGGAAAATCTTTTCCGGTGACAGCTTCTTCTTCGTCATATTTTGCAATAGAACGTTTATGGAATATTGGTGACACAATTGAAATATTTCTTCCAATGCACAATTCTATTGAAAGCTTACCAAATGTGCCTGAATATATTTCATTTCTTCATGGGCCAATTCTGCTTGGTGCTAAAACCGGGACAGAAGATTTAGCCGGATTAATTGCTGATGATGGACGATGGTCACAATATGCAAATGGCAAAAGAATGCCTTTAGATAAATCTCCAATAATAATTTCTGAAAACATTAAGAATTTATCTAAAAAATTAATTCCGGTTGAAGATAAACCATTCACATTTAAGGCTCCGGATTTAAATCTTATAAATCCAATTGAAATATTATTTGAACCTTTTTTTAAAATTCATGATTCAAGATATATGATGTATTGGATGGCATTAACTAATAGTCAATATCAATCACGAATTGATTCTATTGCTGCAGAGGAACAAGTAAAACTCGATTTGGAACAACGAACTTTGGATTTTGTTGCCCCAGGTGTACAACAGCCCGAAACAGACCATTTAATGCAAATATCAAATTCCGATAAGGGTGTTTTTTTAGATGAATTTTGGCGCGATGCAAAAGATGGAGGATATTTCAGTTATAGTTTAGCAACAAAAGAGGAAAATAATTTATCATTAATAGTGCGTTATTTTGGTTATGAATGGGGTAGCAGGAAGTTTGACATATTTATTGATGATGAAAAATTAATAAGTGAAGATAATACTGGAAGATGGTATCAATCAGAATTTATGGATGTAGAATATAAAATTCCTAATGACATGATTCTCGATAAAGATAACATTAGAATAAAATTTCAAGCTCTACCAAACAGCACTGCTGGTGCAGTTTATTCAATAAGATTGATTAAATAAAGTATTTCTTTTAAAGAATAATAAAAAGTTAACAAGGAAGAATTTATGAGTTTATCCAAAATGTTCCGAGCCGAAGATGGAAAAAATTATGCAATAACTTTTGGGTTAGTTAGTACATTATTTCTGTTATGGGGATTATGCAACGGAATGATTGATGTAATGGATAAACATTTCCAAGATTATCTACATTTAACAAAATCACAATCAGCGTGGGTTCAGTTCGCACATTATTTAGGTTATTTTTTAATGGCATTGCCGGCAAGCTGGTTGGCAAAAAAGCTTGGTTATAAAGGTGGTATTATTTCAGGATTATTACTAGTATCAATTGGTGGATTTTGGTTTATTCCAGCAACATATATTTCTACTTTTTGGGCATTTTTACTTGGAGTTTGTATAATTGCTATGGGTTTAACAGTCCTAGAAACTGTTGCAAATCCTTACACAACTGTTCTTGGACCAAAAAATTATTCTGCAGCAAGAATTAATTTTGCTCAATCATTTAATGGAATTGGTTGGATATTCGGACCAATTATTGGAGGAATCTTTTTTTATTCTTCAGAAGGCGTTGAAGTTGCTCAAAGCCGACTCTATATTCCTTATCTAACAGTTGCAATTATAGTATTAGTAATGGCTGTGATTTTTTACTTTTCAAATATTCCAGATATAAATACTGAAGATGAATACAAATTGGATATTCAAAATAATAATTCCAATAAAAGTTCAATTTGGTCGCATGCTCATTTTGTAGGTGCTGTTATTGCACAATTTGTATATGTAGCTGCACAAGCCGGAATTTTTAGCTTTTTCATAAATTATATAATTGAAGAAATGCCGGCGATTTCACAAGAGTTATCAAAAAGCTGGTTGTTCAACGAAAGATCAATACTGAAAGAAGGTGCTTATTTTGTTAATGAAAAAGGTGCAACATTTTTACTTGGTACAATTGGATTTCCATTGTTTTTGCTAGGTCGTGTAACCGGAACTGTAATTCTAAGAAAAATTAAAGCTCATAAGGTTCTTGGTTTGTATGCATTGTTTAATGTAATTATTTGCAGTATTGTAATTCTAAAACTTGGATGGTTTTCAGTTGCAGCAGTTTTTGTAAGTTTTTTCTTTATGTCAATTATGTTCCCAACAATTTTTGCACTTGGAATTCATGGATTAGGGATTCAAGCAAAAAAGGCATCAGGATTTATTGTTATGGCGATTATGGGTGGAGCAATTATGCCTAAACTTATGGGACATCTCGGAGATGTTTATAATATGTCAGTTAGTTTTCTTATGCCAATGACTTGCTTTGCAATAATTTCTGTTTATGGTTTTATGTGGGCAAAGTTAAGCAAATCGGAAAATGTAAATCCAGTAGTTTTAAAGGGACACTGATTAGATGTTGATTGCCTATAATGTTGAATTATGTTTTAACCAATTAGTTAATAAGTAATCATTGAATTATTTTTTGATATAAGGATGTTGTGAATACAATTAAAAGTAACCCATTTCAGACAGCATTAAAATTATTCATTTTATGTTTTCTTATTATAGCAAATATTAATGCGCAAAGTTTAACATTACTAAAATTATGGTATAATAAACCCGCAGCACAATGGGTTGAAGCTTTACCAATAGGTAATGGCAGACTTGGAGCAATGGTTTACGGTGATCCTTCGAATGAAATAATTCAGTTAAATGAAAGTACAGTTTGGGCTGGTCAGCCGCATAGAAATGATAATCTTGAAGCGAAAGATGCATTGCCAATCATTAGACAATTAATTTTTGATGGAAAATATAAAGAAGCTCAAGATTTGGCTAATCAAAAAATTATAAGCAAAAATTCACATGGAATGCCATATCAAACTGTGGGAAATCTAAATCTAAAATTTCCAGGGCATGAAAAATTTTCAAATTATTACCGCGAATTAAATATTGAAAATGCTTTAACAACTTCTCAATACGAAGTTGATGGCGTAAAATTTAAACAAGAAGTTTTATCTTCGTTCCCGGATCAAGTAATTGTTCTAAAATTAACTGCAAACAAAAAAGGACAAATTAATTTTACTGCAACTCTTAATAGACCAGCAAAAGTTAATATATCAACTGTGGGAAATGATGTTTTAGTTATGTCTGGAATTACAACTGATTGTGATTCAATAAAAGGTGCTGTAAAATTTCAAGCAAATGTAAAAATAAAAATTGATGGCGGAAAAATATTTTCTACCGATAGCAGTTTAATTGTACAAAATTCAAATTCCGCAACTCTCTATATTTCCATTGCATCAAGTTATAAGAACTATAATGATATTAGTGTTGATCCGAATCTAAAAGCAAATTTATATCTTGAAAAAGTTTTGCAAAAAAATTATGATCAAATTGTAAAAGATCATATTGCAGATTATCAGAAGTATTTTAATAGGGTTAAAATAGATTTAGAAATTACAGATTCTGTTAAAAATCCTACAGATATTAGAATTAAAAATTTTGCAAATGGAAACGATCCGCAATTGGCTGCGCTATATTTTCAATTTGGAAGATATTTACTAATCTCTTCTTCACGTCCCGGTGGACAGCCTGCAAATCTTCAAGGAATTTGGAATGATCAACTTTATCCGCCTTGGGATAGTAAATATACTGTTAATATAAACACAGAAATGAACTACTGGCCGTCTGAACCAACGAATCTTAGTGAAATGAATGAACCGTTTATTCAGATGGTTAAAGAAGTTGCTCAAACCGGAAGAAAAACTGCTAAAAATATGTACGGTGCTGATGGATGGGTTCTTCATCATAATACTGATTTGTGGAGAATTAATGGTCCAGTTGATGGAGCATTTTGGGGAATGTGGCCAATGGGTGGTGCTTGGTTATGCCAGCATTTATTTGAAAAATATGAATATAACGGGGATGAAAAATATCTTGAAACCATTTATCCTATTATGAAAGGTGCTGTAGAATTTTATTTAGACTTTTTAATTGAAGAACCAAAGAATAAATGGTTAGTGGTTTCTCCTTCTAATTCACCGGAAAATTCTCCATCGGTTCATCCGGAAACTTCCATTTCTTATGGTACAACAATGGATAATCAGCTCCTTTTCGATCTGTTTTCAAAAACAATTAGAGCTGCAGAAATATTAAAAATTGATAAACAATTTATTAATAAAATTGATTTTGTTATTTCAAAATTGCCGCCTATGCAAATTGGGCAATATTCTCAACTACAAGAGTGGATTGAAGATTGGGATAATCCGGATGACAAACATAGACACGTTTCTCATTTGTATGGAGCATTTCCTTCAAATCAAATTTCTGCTTTTAGAACTCCCGAATTATTTGATGCAGCAAGAACGTCCTTAATTTATCGAGGCGATCCTTCAACTGGTTGGTCGATGAATTGGAAAATAAATTTATGGGCAAATTTTTTAGATGGAAATCATGCTTACAAATTAATTAAAGACCAAATAAATTTAGTAGAGAAAGATGCATTTGAAAAAGGTGGAACTTACCCAAATATGTTTGATGCACATCCGCCATTTCAAATAGATGGAAATTTTGGCTTTACTTCTGGTATCACCGAAATGCTTATGCAGAGTGATGATGGATCAATATTTATTCTGCCGGCTTTACCTGATGTTTGGAAAAATGGAAGTATTTCGGGACTTAGAGCAAGAGGCGGATTTGTAATTGAAAAGTTAGAATGGATAGATGGTGAAATTTCTAAACTTGTAATTAAATCAACATTAGGCGGGAACTGTAGAATTCGTTCATATAATAAATTAAAATCAGATGATAAAAATTCTCTAAAACTTGCGGATGACGAGAACAGAAATTCTTTTTATCAAACACCAAAAATAAAAGAACCAATAATTTCTGAGAAAGCTAAACTCATTAAAATTGAGATAAAAAATTCTTACTTATATGATTTAGAAACAAAATCTGAGGAAACATATATTTTTTCTAACAAATAATAGGAAATTATAATTATGAAAAAATTTAAAATATTTTTAATAATAATTTTTACTTATGGAATTCTATTTACTCAAGAAGATTATAAAGTAAAAGTTAATACAGTATCGGAAAAAATTGCTGATGGAATTTTTGAACCAACTTGGGAATCATTAAGTAAATACGAAGTTCCAGAATGGTTTCGTGATGCAAAATTTGGAATTTGGGCACATTGGGGACCACAATGCCAGCCGGGACAAGGCGATTGGTACGCACGTCATATGTATGTCCAAGGAAGTGATCAATACAACTCACATGTAAAAAATTACGGACATCCAACTAAAGTTGGATTTAAAGAAGTTATAAATGATTGGAAAGCAGAAGAATGGGATCCGGAAAAATTGGTAAAATTATACAAACGTGCCGGAGCAAAATATTTTTTTGCAATGGCAAATCACCATGATAATTTGGATATGTGGAATAGTAAATATCAAGAATGGAATTCTGTTAAAGTCGGTCCCAAAAAAGATATTTTAAGTGGATGGGCAAAAGCTGCAAAAAATAATAATTTACCATTAGGGTTAAGTATTCATGCAGCTCATGCTTGGATTTGGTATGAAACTTCACAAAAAAGTGATACAAGCGATGCATATAAAAATATTCCGTACGATGCAAAATTAACAAAAGCTGATGGAGCAAACACTTGGTGGAATGGATTTGACCCGCAAGAACTATATGAACAAAATCATCAGCTAAGTGAAGGAAATGAAAATGTTAATTCAATTCATAGACAATGGAGTTGGGGAAATGGAGCAACAATTCCATCCCAAGCATATTGCGATAAGTTCTATAACAGAACATTGGACATGATAAATCAGTTTAATCCAGATTTAATTTATTTTGATGATACAGCCCTTCCACTTTATCCAATTAGTGATGCGGGGTTAAAAATTGCTTCACATTATTATAATTCCAATATGGCTTTACATAGTAGTAAACTTGAAGCTGTATTATTTGGAAAAATTCTAACTGATGAACAAAAAGATTGTTTAGTGTGGGATGTTGAAAGAGGTGCGCCAGATAAAATTCAAGATACACCATGGCAAACTTGTACATGCATTGGCGAGTGGCATTATAAAAATTCAATTTATGAAAATAATCAATACAAATCGGTTAAAGATGTAATTCATATGTTAGTTGATGTAGTAAGTAAAAATGGTAATTTGTTGTTAAACATTCCGGTTCGCGGAGATGGTAGTATTGATGATAAAGAAATAGCAGTTGTTGAAGGAATTACTGCATGGATGGAAATTAATAAAGAAAGTATATACGCTACAAGACCATGGAAAATATTTGGGGAAGGACCATCAGCAGAATCAGCAAATCCTTTAAATGCACAGGGTTTTAACGAAGGTAAAGTAAAATTTTCTTCAAAAGATTTGAGATTTAATTTGAAAGGGAATTTGCTTTATGTTACTGTATTTGGTGTTCCCGATGAGAAAATATTAATTAAAAATTTAAGTGCTGCTAATGAACAAAAGAAGATTAATAACATTTCTTTACTTGGTAGTGACGAAAAAATAAAATGGAATCAGAACGAAAATTATTTGGTAATTGAAAAACCTGAAATTATTCCAAATGATATTGCAGTTGTTTTTGAAATTAATTTTGAGAAATAGGAGTTAACAATGATAACAAATTTGTTAAAAGTAATTTTATTATTGATTTTATTTGTTAATTCATATAATGCTCAATCAAATCAAAATGAAAGAGTAATAATACTTACGGATATTGAAGCAGATCCGGATGATACTCAATCTCTAGTGCGATTACTACTTTATTCAAATGAAATTGATATTAAGGGAATAGTTGCAACAACTTCTTGCTGGCTCAAATCTAAGGTTAATCCGGAATCAATAAAAAGGATTATTAATGCTTACGATCAAGTGCAGCCAAAACTTTTAATTCATGATAAAAATTTTCCGAATGCAGATGTTTTATTTTCAATTGTAAAACAAGGACTTCCTGAATACGGAATGCTTGGTGTTGGCGATAACAAGGATTCAGAAGGATCTGATTGGATAATTAAAGAACTTGAAAAAAATGATAATCGTCCGTTATGGATTTCAATTTGGGGAGGTGCAAATACTTTAGCACAAGCATTATTCAAAATTCAAAAAATAAAAACTGAAAATGAACAAAAAATATTAATTGCAAAACTTAGAGTTTATACTATATCTGACCAAGATGATAGCGGAATCTGGATTAGAAATAATTTCCCTAATCTATTTTACATTGTCAGTCCTGGAGATGACTACGGAAGTTCTACGTGGAGTGCAATAAATAGTTTTATTAAAGGAATAGACAATAATAAAATAAGCAATCAATGGATTACTCAAAATATACAGCAAGATCATGGACCTCTTGGTGCAGTTTATCCGGATGTTGCGTGGGGTGTAGAAGGTGATACACCATCATTTTTAATGTTGATATCAAATGGTTTAAACAATGCAGAACATCCTGAATGGGGCGGTTGGGGAGGAAGATATGAGTTTTATAAACCTGATTTTTCAACTCAGAAAAAAGGAGGTTCTGGTGTTCCATTCGAACCCGAAACAAGAAAAATTTGGACAAATGCAATTGATAGTTATACACCTTATATTTCAAATGACTATGGACGAAATGTAAAACTGGATACTATTTCCTTCAAGGATAATAAAGTTTCATTGTGGCGATGGCGTGATGATTTTGAAAATGATTTCGCTGCACGAATGGACTGGTGTACAAAATCCTATGAAGAAGCAAATCATGCTCCAACTATAGTTTTAAGTAACCCAGAACATATGTCAGTCAAATCAGGACAAGGATTTGCAATGGATGCTTTCGATACAAAAGATCCGGATGGGGATAGTTTCAGTTTCTTATGGTTTAATTATTCGGAAGCTGGCACCTACAAAGAGTTAATTAAAATTGAAGGAACAGAAAATTCGCATGGCGCATATGTTATTGCTCCAATAGTTGATAAGGAAGAAACAACTCATTTTATTTTGAGAGTTACAGACAAAGGCGAACCGAATTTGTCAGCTTATAAGAGAGTCATCGTAAAAATAGTTCCATAAAAAATTTATTAGAAAAATTTATTCTATTTGCAGAAAAATAATTTTGGTGAAATGATGAAAAAAATATCTTTGAATTTTGTAATTGTTAGTTCTTTAACATTTTTATCAAGTATAGTTTTTGCTCAGCGTCCTTGGATGCAAACAATTGAATCACCAATTATACATTCTGATAAAACTGTAACATTTAATTTAAAAGCTCCCGATGCAAAAAAAGTCGAAATAAGTGCTCAATTTCTTAAAGGAAATCAAGTTTTAGAAAAGGATACATCTGGAATATGGACAATTAACTTGGGTCCAGTTGATCCAGATATTTATCCATATAATTTTATTGTTGATGGAATATCAATTGCAGATCCAAACAATGCAAATATTTTCCCGAATGAAAGATTTAAAAGTAGTTTAGTAGATATTCCTGGTGAAAAATCAGAAGTTTATTTAGTACAAAATGTTCCTCACGGAAACGTAACTTATAGTTATTATTTTTCTGAAACGTTGAATGTTACTCGTCCACTTCTAATTTATACTCCGCCGGGATATGACAAAAACAATAATAAGTATCCAACATTTTACTTAGTAAGCGGAACAACAGATACTGAAGAGACTTGGTTCAAAGTTGGTAGAACAAATTTTATACTTGATAATTTAATATCACAAAAAAAAGCTGTTCCAATGATTGTTGTAATGCCTTATGGAAATATGTTGAGTGGAACTCCGGATCCAAATACAATTCAAGTAGCAGAAATATACAAAGTGTTTAGCGATGATTTAACAAAAAATATTATTCCTTTTGTTGAGGAAAATTATCGTGTTATCCCTGATAGAGAACATCGTGCAATTGCCGGATTTTCAAGAGGCGGAGGACAATCTCTATTTTCTGGATTTTTGAACTTTGAAAAATTTGCTTGGATTGGATCTTACAGTGCTTATTTAACTAAAGAAGTATTTGAAAAATATTTTGAAAATATTTATACCAATCCGGAATTAACAAATAAAAAATTAAAACTCTTGTGGCTTGGTGTTGGAAATGAAGATTTCCTTTACAAACAAGCAGAAACGTTTGTGAATATTTTGAAAGAAAAAAATATCGAGCATAAAAGTCTAATTACAGGTGGAGGACACACGTGGATGAACTCCAGACACTACTTAACTGAAACATTGCAATTATTCTTTAAATAAATAGTAAATAAAAAATTTCAGTTTATTTTTATATGATAAAATTGAACCGGTTTAATTAAAATAGAAACGATAAATAATATTCCAGAAATTCATGAAATTTGAAAAATCTAATAAAGTAGTTAACGAAAAATAGTTTTTAACTTAATGGAGTATCTAAAATGAAACAAATATTTATAATATTATTTTTTGTTTTAATATTTAATGGAAAATATTTTTCACAATCTTTGGAAATTAATATTGTTGAAGACTTTAAGCCGGCAACTACAAATCAACCAGGTAAAGAATTTCCGCAAGTTAATTTCGAAGGAAGAGTTCGTGCAAGTATTTTGGCGCCGGAAGCTCATAAAGTGCAGCTTGATATTAGTGCTGTTAAATATAATCTAAAAAAAGATGAGAATGGCGTTTGGACTGGTGAATCAGAACCACAGGATGAAGGATTTCATTACTACCAACTTTGGATAGACGGCGCAGCAGTTCCTGATCCCGGTAGTATGTATTTTTACGGTGCAAGTCGCTGGGGAAGTGGGATTGAAATACCTGCAAAAGATCAGGAATTTTATACATTAAAAAGTGTTCCTCACGGACAAATTCGAGAGCAAATATACTTTTCCAAAAGCAATAATAGTATAAGACGTTGTTTTTTATATACACCGCCAGATTATGAGACTAATTCATCGAAACGTTATCCCGTACTTTATCTTCAACACGGCGGAGGTGAAGATGAAACCGGTTGGCCTAATCAAGGAAAAACAAATCTTATTATGGATAATTTGATTTCGGAAGGAAAAGCAGTACCATTTATTATTGTTATGGATAATGGTACTTGGCGAATGCCTGAGGGAACACCTCGTCCAAAACCTGGTGAACGTCCTTCAGGAACTTGGCCTCCAGCCGGCTGGGCAGACGGATTCAAAAAAACACTTATAGAAGATATCATCCCGATGATAGATGCCAATTATCGTACACTTACTGATCAACAAAACAGGGCAATGGCTGGACTTTCCATGGGCGGAATGCAAACAAGAATCATAACTTTGGCTAATCCCGATGTCTTTTCATATGTTGGAATGTTTAGCGGTGGAAGCATCACTATAGATGATGTAAATGATTCACCCGGCTTCAAAGAGAAAATAAAACTCTTATTTGTTAGCTATGGCAGCAGAGAACTTGAGAATGGTAAAACCCGTTTTGGAGGCGATCCCAAAGCTGACACAGATGCTTTGAAAAACGACGGTATGAATACCCATTATTATGTTTCTCCGCTTACAGCACATGAATGGCAAAGCTGGCGTAGAAGTTTGCACGAATTTGCTCAAATATTATTTAGAAACTAAAGGAGAAAAAAATGAAAAAGTGTATTGTTCGGATAATAGTATTTTTGATTTTTTCAGGTTCAATGTGTTTTGCACAAACAAACCAAGAAACAATTAAGGAAGATTTTAAACCTTCCACTGCAAATCAACCCGGTAAAGAACATCCGCAGGTTAATTCCGAAGGAAGAGTACGTGCAAGTATTTCTGCGCCAGAAGCTTATAAAGTGCAACTTGATATTAGTGCTGTTAAATATGATCTAAAAAAAGGTGAGAATGGTGTTTGGACTGGTGAATCAGCACCACAGGATGAAGGATTTCATTACTACCAACTTTGGATAGACGGCGCAGCAGTGCCGGATCCAAGCAGTTTGTATTATTTCGGAGCTATGCGTTGGGGCAGCGGTATTGAAATACCTGCACACGACCAAGATATTTATGAACTTAAAAATATACCTCATGGACAAGTGCGGGAGATTCTTTTTCCTTCGAAAAGCACAAACACATCGCGGAGAGCATTTGTTTATACACCACCAGGATATGAAAAAGATTTAAATAAACGGTATCCGGTTTTATATCTTCAACACGGTTATGGTGAAAATGAATATGGCTGGGCAAGCCAAGGTAAAGCAAACTTGATTATGGATAACCTGATAGCTGAAAGCAAAGCAAAACCATTTATTATTGTAATGACTTACGGTATGACGAATGATGTTAAAATGGGCGGACTTAAAGATTTCGATATCAATCCATTCAAGACAGTTCTTGTTGATGAACTAATTCCATGTATCGATTCTAATTTTAGAACTTTAACCGATCAACCTAACAGAGCAATGGCTGGTTTATCTATGGGCGGATTTGAAACTAGATTAGTAACTCTAAAAAATCTTGAAACTTTTTCACATATAGGTCTATTCAGCGGCGGTAGTATTAGTCTTGATGATGTTAACAATAATCCAGGCTTCAAAGAAAAAGTAAAATTAGTTTTTGTTAGCTATGGAAGCCGTGAAATTGATTTCATGAAAAAAAATAGTGATAGAAATTTTTGGGGGAATCCGGTAAAAAACACAAATGATATTATGCAAGAAGGTATTAATACTAAGTTTTATGTTTCACCTGAAACTGCTCATGAATGGCAAAGTTGGAGAAGAAGTCTTCACCAATTCGCCCAGCTATTATTTCAAGATTAAAAATAAATATTATTGGAACATATAAAATGAAATTTCTAAAAAATTTTATGTTGATATTTTTAACATTCGCTTTTTCAATAAAAGCTCAAGAAATAATTGATTTGTATTCTGGAGAAATTCCTAATTCGAAGAAATCAAACATAAAAGAAGAATTTAAAAATGGAATGTTTTCTAATGTAACAAATCCTACTTTAGAAATTTTTCTTTCTGAAAAAGATAAAAATACTGGATCGGCTGTTGTTATTTGTCCCGGCGGCGGTTATGGCGTAGTTGTTTTTGAAATGGAAGGTATAAAAACTGCACAAGAGTTTGCTAAAAATGGAATTACGGCATTCATTCTTAAGTACAGACTTCCAAATGATTCAATAATGATTGACAAGAAAATTGGTCCGCTTCAAGATGCACTTCAAGCAATAAAAGTTGTTAGAGAAAATTCTATGAAATGGGGAATTGATAAAAATAAAATTGGTATTATGGGCTTTTCCGCCGGTGGGCATTTAGCTTCAACAGTTGCTACACATTTTAATATGCAAATTATTGAAAATGCAAACAACACAAATTTGTGTCCGGATTTTCAAATATTAATTTATCCTGTAATCAGTATGCAAGATAGCTTAACTCATTTGGGCTCAAGAGAAAATTTATTAGGTAAGAATCCATCAAAAGAATTAATAGATTTTTATTCTAATGAAATGCAAATAAATGAAAATACTCCGCCAGCT
This sequence comes from Melioribacteraceae bacterium, assembly GCA_041741395.1. Classification (GTDB taxonomy): domain Bacteria; phylum Bacteroidota; class Ignavibacteria; order Ignavibacteriales; family Melioribacteraceae. Next base: position 1,517 of record JBGSKB010000398.1, on the reverse strand, counting down.
TATATAACTCATACCGGAGATGATACAGTTGTAGATGTTGTAAATAGTTTAGAATATTATAAATCATTAAAGAAAAATAACGTACCGACTGAAATGCATATTTATCCAAAAGGTAATCATGGATTTGTATTATCTCAATCAATAGAGGATTGGATTTTACCAATAGTTAAATGGATGCAAAAACTAAATTAGAAAATGTATGAAAAAAAAATTATCAGCAAAATTGTTTGTATTAGTAATTCTAATATTTGCTAATACTATATTGGGTCAATTTGGCAACAGACCAATTATTGTTTCTCCGCAAGTAAATAATGATTTTACAGTTACATTTAAATTTCTTGCACATTCCGCAAAAGAGGTAAAATTGGATATTCAATTTGAGAAACAACCGCTCTTAATGGAGAAAGATTCATTGGGAATATGGGGTATCACAGTTGGTCCGGCAAAGCCGGATATGTATCCATACCACTTTATTGTTGATGGAATTAGTGTTGCCGATCCGAATAATTCTGCAATTTTTCCTAATGAAGGATTTCAAAATAGTGTTGTAGAAATTATTGATAAATCGCCTCTTGTTCATTCAATTCAAAATGTACCACATGGAACAGTTTCATATCATTACTATTTTTCTGAAGAACTTGGGATTCGTCCAGTTGTAATTTATACTCCGCCGGATTATGAAAAAAATACTGATAAAAAGTATCCAGTACTTTTCTTACTTCATGGAACAACAGATACAGAAGAAACTTGGACAAAAGTTGGAAGAGCAAATATCATTTTAGATAATTTGATTGATCAACAGAAAGCAGAGCCAATGATTATTGTAATGCCGTATGGAAGAGCTTATCCAGTAATAAGTAAATCTTCCGGAAGTTTAAGAAATTGGGAAAATCTGCAAGAATTTAAAAAAGATTTTTTTAACAATCTCATGCCATTTGTTCAGAAAAATTATAGAATAATAGAAGGGAACGATAATCATGCAATTGCTGGATTTTCCGGAGGCGGTGGTGAAACTTTATTTCTTGGATTGAATAACCAAAATTTATTTAGCTGGGTTTGCGGTTTTGCCCCCGGAATGTTGAAAGAAGAATTTGATAGAAATAATACCGGAGCGTTTGCTGATCCAAATCTTACTAATCAACAATTAAAATTATTTTGGATTGGTGTTGGTAAAGAAGATTTTTTATATCCAGTTGTTATGGATTATTTAAAAGTACTTGATGAAAAAAAAATAAACCATGAAAAATATATTTCGGAAGGTGGACATACTTGGATGAATTGTAAACTTTATCTTAGCATAATTTTACAAAAATTATTCAAATAATTTTTTTAAATAAAACATTAAAAATATTGTAATAGGAAAAAAATGAAATTATTTAGATTACTAATTTTAGTTGTAATAATAAGTTTTGCTAAAGATTCTTTTGGGAATAAAATTTATGATTTAAAAAGTCCAAATGAAAAACTTTCAATTAATTTTTGGATAACTGAAAATGGTGAACCTGTTTATACAATTT
>JBGSKB010000397.1:0-2640 GCA_041741395.1 Melioribacteraceae bacterium | reverse complement strand
CTGGCGAAGGTTTTCTGCATTTAGTTAACTCTTGTGTATCAAAATCCGGATGGAATGGACAAAAATAAAACTCATCAATTTCAGTATTATTTTGTAATAAAATTTGATTGATTCTTTCGTTCACTTTTTCAACATCGGAATAAGAAATTAAACCTCTTGCAATTCCGGATTGGTTTGAAATAACATAAATCTTAAATGAAAAATTATTTTTAAGTTTTTTTATTCCTTCAGCAACACCGGGATACAACTTTATTAAATTTGGATTTCTAATATACCCCGAATCATAATTAATTGTTCCATCTCGGTCTAAAAAAACTGCTTTATTTTTCATTAACTATAAAATCTTTTTGTACAGATCAATATATTCTTTTGAAGATGAAAGCCATGTGAAATTACTTTTCATTCCATTTTTCTGTAATTTTAACCATGCTTTTTTATCTTCAGAAAATATTTTAATTGATTTGCTAACAATATTAACTAAAGCTTGTTCATTATTTTCAATAAATACAAAACCGTTTCCGGTATTGGTATTTTCATCATAATTTTCAACAGTATCTGCTAATCCGCCAGTTTTTCTAACTATTGGAATTGTTCCATAAACCAAACTGTACATTTGATTTAAACCGCAAGGTTCAACTTTGGAAGGCATTAAATACATATCTGAACCAGCTTCAATAAGATGAGCAAGGCTATCATCAAAACCTAAATAACAAGCAAATTTTTCTGGATATTTTACCACGGCTTTTTCAAAAAATGTATGATATTTTTTCTCTCCGGTTCCAAGTAAAATAAATTGTGCATTTAAATTCATTAAATCTTTAAACGCTTTTTGAACCAAATCAAAACCCTTTGCTTCATCTAATCTAGAAATCATTCCTATAACTGGTTTATTTTCATCGTAAATCAATCCAAATTTTTCAACAAGTTGTTTTTTATTTTCTTGTTTTGCTTCAATATTTTTAATTGAATATTTTTTTGCAATTTGTTTATCTTTTTCTGGATTCCAAACATTTAAATCAATTCCGTTTAAAATTCCATTAATAGATTTTTCACGAGATTTTAGAACATCAAATAATCCATCGCTTAAATCTTTATTTGTACAAATTTCATTTGCATAGGTTTTTGAAACTGTTGTTATAGAATCTGCAAATTGAATTCCACATTTAAGAAAACTGAATTTATCATTATGCAGTAAATCTTTTTCATTAAAAAATTCAGTAAGTTTAGTTTTCTGAAGTGAAGCTGCCGGAAATTCTCCTTTAAAACCTAAATTGTGGATTGTAAATACACTTCTTATATTATTAAATATAGGTTCAGTTGTAAATAATGATTTTAAATAAATCGGAACAAGTCCGCCTTGCCAATCATTACAATGAATAATATCGGGAATCCATCCAAGTTTAGTAATTAAATCGAAAACCGATTTTGCTAAAAGAATAAATCTTTCATCATTATCTTTGTAATCTTTTCCGGTAATTGGATCAGCATATAAACTTCTTCTGCTTCCAAAATATTCTTCATTATCCAAAAAATAAAGTTGAACGCGAACTTTTGAACCAACTAAAAATGATGAACGAAGTGAATATGTTATTTGTTTACCGCCAATTTCAGTAACTAAGTCTTTTAGGCGAACAACTTCATGAATTTTAAATTTCCTTTCATCTATGGCACCGTATTTTGGTACTAAAATTCTGACTTGATGTCCTAATTCTTGTAATTTCTGAGTTAGTGAACTCGATACGTCGGCTAATCCACCGGTTTTTACAAAGGGCACAACTTCGGATGTTACAAAAAGTATTTTATACTTTTTACTTGGAGGCATTGCAAATCCTTAAATTTTTAATCAATAAATTTACAAAATTATTGACTTATTGACAAAAATATTTAATATTGCATATTTTATTGCTTTTTCTAATTCATACCTTAAAATCTGATGAAAACTTTATTATTTAATCCGGCTCAAATTTTAACAGTAAATACAAATGGCAAAAATTTTAAAAGAGGCAATGAATTAGGCGATATTTCTGTTTTAGAAAATTCATCAGTAATTGTTGAAGATGATAAAATTTCCAATATTTTATCAAATGATATAATAACCGAATTTAAGTATGACCAAAAAATAGATCTCACAAATAAAATTTTATTACCCGGATTGGTTGAAGCACACACGCATTTAGTTTTTGCCGGTTCAAGAGCAAATGAATTTGGAATGAGAGTAAGCGGTAAAAGTTATGAAGAAATTGCTAATTCCGGTGGCGGAATAAATTCAACAGTTAAAGTTGTAAGAGAATCAAGTTTTGAGGAATTATTAGAAATTTCTATACCAAGAGTTCAAAAATTTATTGAACAAGGAGTTACAACTTTAGAAACAAAAAGTGGATACGGGTTAAGTTTTTACGATGAAATTAAAATTCTACAAGTAATAAAAGAATTAAATTCAATCTTTCCAATTGATATAAAAGCAACTTTTTTAGGTGCTCATACTTTTCCTCCGGAATACCGAAACGATCAAAATCAGTATATAAAAATACTTACAAAAGAAATTATTCCCTTTATTGCAAAAAATAATTTAGCAGATTCTTGCGATGCATTTTGTGAAAAAACGGCATTTTCTCCTTCTCAAGTTGAAGAAATTTTTAC
>JBGSKB010000396.1:0-5972 GCA_041741395.1 Melioribacteraceae bacterium | reverse complement strand
TTTGAATGAATATACAAATCGTTACATCTATTGAATTATTGATGGGAGCACGATCGAAAATAATTATTTTACATTAAGCTTCTTTAATAGATATACCCCAGCTAAATAACTATTTTCTTTAAATCCAGACACATAACCATTTGTGCATGGAGTTGTAATCATAACTTTTCTAAAATCTTCTCTTGCAGAAACATTTGAAAGGTGTACTTCAATTTTGGGTATTTTCACAATTTCTAGTGCATCTCTAATTGCAACAGATGTATGAGTATATCCACCCGGATTTAATAAAATTCCATCAAAATCTTTAACTGAATTTTGTAATTTCTCAACAATCTCCCCTTCCAAATTACTTTGAAAAAATACAAATTCATCTTCCGGAAATTCTGTTTTTGTAATTTCTTCAATTTTTTCAAGTGTTAAATTGCCATATTGGTTTTCGTCTCTTTTACCAAGCAAATTCAAATTTGGACCATTTATAATTATTATCTTCATTTTGTTTCATCCATTTCTTCAATTATTTCTCTTAACTTTGGAGGTAAATAAATATCATCAATTCCCAACTCTTTTAAAGCAGCTGAAAGTGTAATAACTTTTCTTTGTGTTGTAGATAATCTATTTAAAACAATAATCTTACTTTCTTTTACAATGCAGTATCCGCCTTTAAAGTCACCTCTTTCAAATCTAACTTTTGCTCCCATTTGTGCGGCAACTGATTTTAGATCTTCAAGTACCTCTTCAAATTCTTTTTCTTTAATTTTCATTTACGAAGTTTTATATTTAGAATGAAATTAAATTTATGGTTAGAAAATAACAATTCTTTAACACAATTAAAAATTGGAAATTATGAACATTGCAAGTATTGATGTTGGATCAAATACAGTTTTATTATTAATTGCTAAAATTGAAAATAATAAGTTAATCCCTATTATTAACTTATATAATTCTCCTCGATTAGGAAAAGATCTTCTGCCCAGCATGCAAATAAAGGAAGATCGGATAGAAAATTTAATAAAAATTTTAACAATTTATAAAAGTAAAATATTAGAATTTAACTGTGAGAAAGTTTTGATAAAGGCAACAAATGCAATGCGAATAGCATCAAATTCAAAGGAAATTTGTAATAAAATAAAAGTGAAACTTAATTTAGATATTGAAATTATTGATGGAAATACTGAAGCGGAATTTTCATATTTGGGAGCATCTTCGTCAGTACCGAATATTGACGAAAAAATGGTAATTGATGTTGGCGGTGGAAGCACTGAAATTATTTTTGGGAATTCAAACCAAATTTTCTTTAAACATAGCTTTCAAACTGGAGTTGTTAGTCTAACTGAAAGATTTTTTAAAAATCGTCCACTAACGAAAAGTGATATACAAAAAGCCGAAATATTTTTGGGTAATTTATTTGAATCGTTAGATAAAAATATTCCCAATAATTTAGTTACAATTGCCGTTGCCGGAACTCCAACAACTTTATCTTGCATCAAACAAAATTTAAAAGATTATGTGGAAGAGAAAGTTGAAGGTTCATTGTTAACATTTGAGGAAATTGTTGAATTAAAAGAGAAAATAAAAAAAGTTCAGCCTAATGAAATGATTACTAATTTTGGCTCAGTTGTAAAAGGAAGAGAAGATGTTTTATTTGCTGGAATACTGATTTTAGAAACTATAATGAAAATAAAAAGACTTGATGAAATATTTGTTAGTGGAAGAGGTTTAAGATATGGAATTGTAATAAATTATATGAATAAATTTAAAGTATAATATATGGTATATTTAGTATTATTTGAGATATTAAAACTATAAATATAATTACCATAGAAAAACTAAAAATATTTGAATTAGATTGAAGTTTAATCCCCTTCCAAAAAATTATAAAACTCCATAAAATTAAAATGATTTCTACAAAACTTAATATAAAAGCTGGAATTTCTTTAATTAAAAACGGAGATGGGTTAAAAATAAACCAATGTTTCCCAAATATTCCGTACTCAATTGGAGTTAAAAATAGTGATAAAATGATAGGAATAAAGGAAAAAATTGTAACCGCTAATGTATTCTTAAACTTAGTTTTAGAATATTTTTTTAATCCTAAATTCAGAAAAAATGAAAAAATTATAAGAAATAATATATAGATTCCAGATTGAATTAAAATATTAAAAATAAAACTTTTGGAATTCATTACACTGTCATCAATAAAAGACTGTACAAAAGCTGAAATAAGTAAAAGTTTTATTGAGAGAAAAAAAACTAAAAATGTTATAAAATTTTTATGTTCAGCGTAAATAATGTTTTTTAAAGCTTCTACCGGAGTTTCAAAAAGCTTCCAAATTGTGCTCCACAAATCAATATTTATAACTGCAGCTCTAAAATAATGATGGCATTTTGTACACTTATTTAAATATAGTGGATTTTTTTCACCGCAATTTTGACAAATGTTAAAATTATTATTCATCATAATTTAAATTTAATTCTCAATTCCGGTTCTTTTGTAAAACCATTCATTCCAATATCAAAATCAAATAAATGTGCATCTACGTAAGCATCTATAATATTTAGAAAATAAGTTAAGCCCAAATATATTGCAAATAAATCTCGATCATCTCTATAAAAATCACGCAGTTGTTTGTAATCAGAATTACCATTAGACGTTTCACTAAGACTTATGTTGTACAAATCTTTGTAATATTTATAATTATCATTTTGTCTGTTCCATGCGTAAATAAACCAAGCTGAAACTCCCCAAATTATTGGAATTTTCCAATATGATTCATTATACAATTGTCCCCAACCCGGTAAAATTGCGCTTCTAAACATTGCTCCGGTTGGTGATTTTTGCATTACAAAAGTTGTATCATTTTCACTATTTGTTTGCGTTGAGTCTTGATTAATGTTCTGACTCTGAACATTAAAAAAAGTGAAAATTATCAAGAAAAGTATTTTAAGAATTAGATTTTTCAATGATATCAAAAAGGTCAAATAATCTGTCAAGTTCTTCATTTGAGTAGAAATCAATTGTAATTTGTCCAGCACCATCTTTCTTTTGCTTGCAAATTACTTTGGTTCCAAAAATTATTCTAAGTTTATTTTCTATTTCACGCTGGGAAATTAAATCTTGATCATTAGAACTAATGTTTTCTTCCTTTACATTTTTTTTCCCTTCAAGAAAAGTTTTTACAATTTGCTCGACTTTTCTAACTGAAAGATTATCCCGTTTTATTTTTTCAAGAATTTGAAGTTGCAATCGCTCGTCGTAAATATTTATTAAAGCTCTTGCATGCCCCGCAGAAATTTCATCTTTTATTAAACAATTCTGAATTTCAATCGGAAGTTTTAACAATCTAATTGTATTCGTAATTGTAGTTCTATCTTTACCAACTTTTTCGGAAACTTCTTCTTGCGATAAATTACATTCGTCAATCAATCTTTTATACGCATGCGCAATTTCAATTGGATTTAATTTTTCTCGCTGAATATTTTCAATCAACGCCAAAGCCAGCATTGCTTCTTTTGATTCAACAATAATTATATATGCCGGTATTGTCTTGTATCCAATTTCTTTTACGGCTCTTAATCTTCTTTCACCGGAAATTAATTCATATTTATTTTCTGAAATTCTTCTAACGGTAATCGGTTGAATCAAACCATTTTGTAAAATGGATTTTTTCAATTCGTTCAAAGATTCTGCATCAAATTCTATTCTGGGTTGAAATGGATTTGGAGAAATATTTTCTACATCAATTTTTGCTAAAATATCTTGCGAAGTTCCATCATCATTTTGCATGTTTGGGTTTGATAAATCAATATTTTCATGATTAACAATTTTTGAGGAAGGATTTAATAACGCTTCCAATCCTCTTCCAAGTGCGGGTTTATTTTTATCACTCATTTACTTTAATTACTCGTTTGTTTGTGATTACATCTGCTTATAACTTCGGCTGCCAATGAAATATAATTTTTTGCTCCGGTAGAAATTGCATCATATAGAATTACTGGTTTGGCATGACTTGGAGCCTCAGAAATTTTTACATTTCTATGTATTATTGTTGAAAAAACTTTTTCACCAAAATATTTATTCACTTCTTCTACAACTTGATTTGATAAATTTAATCTTTGATCATACATTGTTAGTAAAACACCATTTATTGCTAAACTTGGGTTTAGTTGTTTTTTAACAATGTTTATAGTGTTTAGTAATTGTCCCAAACCTTCTAAAGCGAAATACTCACATTGCACTGGTATTATTACGGAATCTGCGGCAGTTAATGCGTTTAAGGTCAACAAACTTAACGATGGCGGACAATCTATAATTATGTATTCATATTCTGAACTAATATCGATAATAGAATTTTTTAACAATTTTTCTCTATTTTCAAAACTTACAATTTCGATTTCCGCGCCCACTAAATCAATATGCGATGGTAAAATATCAAGATTTGGCATATAAGAATTTACAACACAATTTTCTATTGGAACAGAGCCAATAATTACATTATAAATTGAGTTCTCATTATTATAAATGCCTAATCCATGAGATGAATTTGCTTGAGGATCAATATCAATTAACAAAGTTTTGTATTCTGCAGCAGCAATTGAAGCAGATAAATTAATTGCAGTTGATGTTTTTCCAACGCCCCCCTTCTGGTTGGCAATTGCTATAATATTTGCCATGAATTCCTAAAATTCCAAAACTTAAAAACTATTTTAAAATTAAAATCTAATGTTAAATTCCTAAAATTACAATTCAATCTCTTCACCAAATTTCATTATAATGCATTTTTTATTAATAGATTCTACACTTTTCTTAAATTCATTTGGATCAGCGTTAATTACAGGAAAAGTATTAAAATGAATTGGTATTGCAAAATCTGGATTTACAAATTCAACCGCTTTGGTGGCATCTTTTATTCCCATTGTAAAATTATCTCCGATTGGGAGCAGCATATAATTTATTTTATTCATTTCACCAATTAATTTCATATCATAAAATAAAGCTGTATCTCCGGTATGGTAAATTGTTTTATTTTCAATAGTTATAAGAACGCCAGCAGGTTCGCCGGCATAAGTTCCATCCGGAGTTTGTGATCCGTGATGTGCAATTGTAAATTTAATTCTTCCAAATTCAAAATTATGTGCTCCGCCAATGTGCATATTATGAGCTCTAAATCCTTTTGAAATACAATAATTTGCTAATTCATTTACACAAATAAAAACCGGATTTGTTCTATTTGCAATTTTAAATGCGTCACCAATATGATCTCCGTGTCCGTGAGTTAAAATAATATAATCTGCATCAACATCTTTTGATTTAACTGGTGAAGTTGGATTATCATCCAAAAATGGATCAATTAAAATTGATAATCCGGAATTTGTCGTAATTTGAAATGCCGAATGTGAAAAATATCGCAGTTTCATTTTTTCACCTTTTGTTTAATTACAAATTATTTTACTAAGGGACAAATCTACTAATATTTATCGAATATTGATTTACAGAATTTTGATTGTAATTAATTATTCAAAATTTACAAAGGAATATTTGAATGCTTTTTCTTTGGGTTAGAATCAACTTTTGTTTTTAATAATTGAAATGCGTTTATGAGTTTTAATTTTGTTTCGCTTGGTTTTATCACATCATCAATATAACCTCTTTCTGCAGCAATATAAGGATTTGCAAATTTCTCAATATATTCATTTAACATTTGATTTAGTTTTTCTTCCGGATTTTCTGCAGATTGGATTTCTTTTTTGAAAATAATTTCAACCGCTCCTTTTGGTCCCATTACAGCAATTTCTGCACTTGGCCATGCAAAATTAAAATCACCTCTAATATGTTTAGAATTCATCACATCATATGCTCCGCCGTAAGCTTTTCTAATTATTACCGTTACTTTCGGAACTGTTGCTTCGCTGAAAGCAAAAAGTAATTTTGAACCGTGTTTTATTATTCCACCCCATTCTTGTTCAGTTCCGGG
>JBGSKB010000395.1:0-1704 GCA_041741395.1 Melioribacteraceae bacterium | reverse complement strand
TCGATCAATCGAATATTAATCGATTTGATCAAATAAGGTAAGCTATTGCTTGATTATGCTTCTTTTGAAGTGAGAATTTGAAATGTAGTTTAGTAAAGAAGCTATTAAAATTCGAAGACTAAATTTTCTAAGAAAATATTTTTAGTAAAATATAGTGAATTAAAATTTTGAAATTTTATTTAGTCAAAATCATTTTTCTTGAAGTAAAATAATTTTCATTATCATTAGTTGTTGCTCGTATAGAATAAATATAAACACCGCTTGCAAAATTATTTGCATCAAATGTTATATAATTTTTTCCAGCAGAATATTTCTTAACCCCAGTTTTGTAAATTTCTTCACCTAAAATATTATGAATGAAGATTTCAATATTCGCTGCTTCTGGCAAGACAAATCCTATTGTGGTAGAATGATTAAATGGATTTGGATAGTTTTGTAATAATTCAAATTTACCTGGAAGTTCATTTTTAATTTTAACATCTGAAAGTCCGGTTTCTCCTAATAAATAGTTATTTCGGATTTCTTCATTACTTAATTCCCTATTATAAATAGCAAAATAATACAATTCACCCAGCCATGGGCTATTACTTATAATTTCATTACAAATTGCTAATTTATAGTTAATATTCCAATTTGATAAATTACCATCTAAATTATAATTCTCAACCAGTAACCCATTAATAAAAACCTTTTCTTTACCCAAATCGTTCTTTGTAATAAATAAATGAACTAATTCATCCAAAATTCCTTCTACTTGAAATTCAAAACCAGGAATACCATCAAAATTTGTTTCAGTAGTTCTTGCCTTGATTAAAAATCCGCTGGAATTTTGGTTCAACGTCAGATTTCTTTCTGTATTATTTGCTGAAATTGTAAAAATAGTAGATGGTTCAGATATTTCTTGATTTGTTTTTAACCACAATTCAATAGAAAATTGATTTGTTGACATAATTGAATTACTTATTTCAGTAATGGGTTGTTGAGTCGTTATATTTGTAGTCCCAATAACTCTTATTCCGTTGGTAATCCATTCTACTGATTCCGGAGAAGTTATATTCATATTATGTAAATTATCAGAATTAATTTTATTACGAATTATAGTTCCATTTCCTTCTTCAAAGTCATATTGGACTAAAGCTCCATTTTTAACTCTTTCTGTATTTTTACTTACAAATAATTTTGCTGAATTACTAGTAACCATTCCATTAACATTCGTAACCTGACATGAAAACAAACTATTACTATCACTTAAACTTACAACTGATAAATTTAAATTAGAACTTGCAGCTAATGGAATACTTACGCCATTTTTTTTCCATTGGTAAGTAACTGAACTATTACTCTTTACAGAAACTGAAAATGAAGCGCCATTACCTTCTACTGTATAATAATTAGTTGGTTGAGTAATAAATACAGGAGGGTTTGGTAAAACTGATTTTAATGCATCAAACCAACGAAGAGCCATTTTATAATAACCATTCTCATTAGGATGTAAATAATCATTCATATCACCTAAAGAATTATCCGGATCTGGTGAAATAGAATAATTAATGTTTGCTGAATCCTGCATATCAACAACAATTATATTATCCTTATATGCATCGTTACTAGGATTATTTACTCTATCTAAAGCCATATTTTCAACATTATTATTAAATATATTAACAAAGCTTTGTTTTGGAACTCGATTAATAATTCGAGCTA
>JBGSKB010000394.1:0-6802 GCA_041741395.1 Melioribacteraceae bacterium | reverse complement strand
GAGTTACATGAATAAATAAACATATTATTTTCATAAGTTATTTTTTCAATTACTCCATCTTTTTTATATTTAATATAATTATCACGTATGAGATAACAATTATTTTCTTTTCCAAAACTTTCTTCTGTTAAATTAAATTTTGGTTTAGTAATATATGGAGCTCCATTTGTCGGACAAAAAGTATTACAATTTCCGCATTCATTACAAAAATCTCCAATATTAAAAATTTGGTTTGTCTGGTCAATATTTAAATAATCTACTATTTTGTAAGTTGTCGAACCATCTGTATTTATTGAATAAATTGGAATTTTTACTTTATTTGATTCAAATGAAACATTAGCAAAATTGGGACAAACACCAATACAGATATTGCAAACGTCATTGCAAAATAAGCATCGTTGTGCTTCAGAAATAGCTTGGGCGTCAGTCATATTTGGATGAACCAGATCAAATGAGTTTCGATTGCTTAAACTAATTTCCGGTAATGATTTTCCAAATTCCCTATAACTTTGTTTCTTTTGAAATTCCGAAAAAGAAAATTTATTTGAATTTTGTTCAACAGATAATTTTGAATTTGAATTAACTCTCTTAATGATTGTTTGAGCAACATTTTTACCATCAGCAATTGCATTTATTAGTGAATCAGCTCCACGAATTGCATCTCCTCCGGCAAAAATATTTTGGTATTGAGTTTCGTTATTTTTATCTAAAATTATTTTATTATCATTTAAAAAATCCAAAACTGTATCTTGACCAATAGCGGTAATAATAGAATCGAACAACATTGAAATTTCTGAATTTGGAATTGGAAGTGATTTTTTTCTTCCGCCTTCATCTAATTCACCTAATTGCATTTTTATACAAATTAATTCCAACTTATTATTAACTTTATTTATTGAAAGGGGAGATGCTAATTCTAAAATATAAATTCCTTCTTCTTGTAAAGCCATAATTTCTTCAGGATCAGCCGGCATTTCTTTTATTGTTCTGCGGTAAATAACAGCAACGTTTCCATCATTTCCAACTAATCTTTTTGAAGTTCTTGCAGCATCAATTGCGGAATTTCCCCCACCGATTATAGCGACTGTTTTACCAATTACTATATTTTCTTTTCTTCTAACCTTTGAAAGAAAATTTATTTGATCAAAAACATTTTCTAAATCTTCTCCGGATATGTTTAATTTCTTTCCATGTTGAGCTCCAATTCCAATAAAAATAAATTCGCTTTCAGATTTTAATTTATTGAATAATTCTGTATCAACTTTATGACTAAAATGAAATTTAACTCCAAGTGATTTTATAATTTCAATGTCAGCATTTATTTGATCATCTGTAATTCTAAAGTATGGAATTGAATCTGAAGCCATTCCGCCTGGAAAAGATTTTGCTTCATAAACATTAACATTGAAACCTTCGAGTGCTAAAAAGTATGCACACGATAAACCGGAAGGTCCGGCACCAATTATGGTAACTTTAATTCCATTATTATCTTTAATAATCAGATCAAATTTGTTATTAAACTTTTCTGAATTGAATCTTTTTATTCCACGAATTAAAAGTGAATTATCATAATTCATTCTTGTGCATTTTGTTTGGCATAAATGATCACAAACATTTCCGGTAATATTGGGAAGCGGGTTATCTTGCAAAATAATTTTGTAAGCTTTTTCAAAATCTGCATTTGTCGTATGATACATATATTCAGGAACATTTTGAGAAACAGCGCAAGCTTCTATGCAAGGTGCTTTTATGCAATCATAAACTGAAAGTTCTCGTATTGTTTTAATATTTTTATATGGGAATGCAGATTTATAATAATATTTATGGTCTAAAACTTTAGAAGAATATTTTCTTAAATTACTCAAGCCAGCTTTTGGAACATCATTTTTATTTGCAACATTAGTAATAAATTGATTAATATTTTTTGCTCCCATTTTGATGAAGTTTTTATCAAGCTCTTCGAAATATTGAACTAAACGTAAGTAACCACCAGGTTTCAATAAATCTGAGCAAACTGTAATTGGTTTTAAATTGCAGGCTAAAGTATCGGAAACATTAAAAGCGTCAATGCCGGCAGAGAATGAAATATCAAGCTCACCATTAAAATCACTTTGCAATTTTTCCGCAAGATTTATACTTATTGGATGAAGTGCGCGCCCGCTTGTGTAAACCATTTTTTCTTTTTGTGGAAGCCAATTTGTTGAATTGACTGATTCTAAAGTATTCGTAAGTTTAAGACCAAATTCAACATTATTTTCTTTTGCAATTTGTTGGAGCGATTTAATCATTTTTAATGCATCATTGTACTTTAAATCATGTTCAAATGCTTCATCGGGAATTATAATTTTATAACCAAGTTTATCATTTAAAATAAATCTTAATCTTTCTTTTCCAAGCAAAGTAGGATTTAGTTTTATTGTTGTATGAAGTTTTTTTTCTGCTATTAAATATTTACCAATATTTTCAATTTCATTTGCCGGGCAGCCATGCATTGTTGAAAGCGTAATGTTATTCGAAATTAGATCCGGAATTTTTATTGAATGAATCTTTGGAAAATATTTTGACAAAACTTCCAATTTAAATTCTTTCTCATTTTTGCAATCATTCATTTTTTCGAAGAACCATTGCACATTTGGTTTTAGAATTCCTTCGAGGTTGTATCCAACACTCATATTGAAAATAAATCCTGACTCAGAATCATCCCAGCCAAATTTATGTTTTAACAAATGAATTAAAATCCATGCATTTAAATATTCATCGAAAGAATCTTTAATTTTTAATTCTTGCGACCATTCACAATTGTAACCTTCATCTTCCATATCGATGCAAGGTTTCGTTACTTCCAGCTCATCAAGAGTTTGTATGGTTTTTAATTCGATATATCTTGCACCAACTAACCAAGATGCTATAATATTTTGAGCCATTTGTGTATGCGGACCAGCGGCAACACCAAGCGGAGTTTCTAATAATTTTCCATAACGAAACATTCTATTCGGATCAGAGGATTTTGGAGTGAAAAGATTTTCTTTGTACAAACCAAAAAATCTTCCATGTTTTTCTTCTTCAACAATCCAAGAATAAAGTCTTTCAATCGGAATTCTGTAAAATTTATAGCTCATACTTTTATCAGTCAGAATATTTTTTCAATAACCAGATTCAGAATAACATATTTAACATTTATTAATTTGATTAAGAAATTATTAAAAATTGGTGTAACTATCAGCACTAAAATCATAAAAGTTGAATTTAACTTTACTCATTCAAAGAATTTATTTATTGCTATATCTTTTTGTAAATTAAAAAATGATAATATTTATTTACAATAAAATTGGGTTGTTATGAAATTTATAAAAATAATATTCATGGTTTCTGGAATTATGATATTTGCATTTAACTCAAATATTGTTGCACAAAAATTAAAAATTGCAATAATTGGACTTTCACATTCGCATGTTCATGGATTGTTGGGAAGACAAGAAAAAGGTGACATTGAAATTATCGCAATTGTTGAATCTAATAAAGAATTAGCCCAAAGGTTTGCAAACGATTATAAATTTTCAATGAATTTACTATATGAGAATATGCATGAAAAGCTTGTAAACATTAAGCCGGAAGCAGTTGTAGCTTTTAATTCAATTTATGATCATTTGGAAGTTGTTAAAACTTTTGCTCCACTTGGAATTCATGTAATGGTTGAAAAACCTTTAGCAGCAAATTATAAGCACGCAATAGAAATGAAAAAGTTAGCTGAAAAATATAAAATTCATTTATTGACAAATTATGAAACTACTTGGTATGCAACTAATCACGAAGCTTTCTCAATTGTTGATTCTGGTGCAATTGGTGATTTGAGAAAAATTGTTGTACATGATGGTCATAAAGGTCCAATTGAAATTGGAGTAAATCAAGAATTTTTAGACTGGCTTACAGATCCAATTCTAAATGGAGGCGGAGCAATTACTGATTTTGGTTGTTATGGAGCGAATCTAATTACTTGGTTAACAAAAGGGGAAAGACCCGAATCGGTAATTGCTGTAACTCAAACAATCAAACCAGAATTGTATCCAAAAGTTGATGATGAAGCAACAATTATTTTGAAGTATCCCAAAATGCAAGGAATAATTCAAGCTTCGTGGAATTGGCCGATTTCTCGAAAAGATATGGAAATATATGGAAAAGACGGTTACGTTATTTGTGATAATTCAACAAATTTAAGATTTAGATTAAGTGAAAATGATTCTGAATATCAAAAAAAATTAGATGAAAGAAGTTCACCGTTTAATGATCCTTTTTCTTTTTTTGCCGCAATTATTAAAAATAAAATTACTTTGCCGAAATATGATTTATCTTCATTGGAAAATAATATGATTGTTATGGAAATTTTAGAAGCTGCAAATGAAAGTGCTAATAGTGGAAAAGAAATTCTACTCAGCAAATAAAATAATTTTAAATTTAAAAAAATATTTTATCCAAAATTATTGGTTTTTGATTTTTATAATCTCTGCCGCAATACTAATAGCAATTTCCTCCGGAGACTCTGCATATATTTCTAATCCAACTGGTGTATGAACCTTTGTAAATAAATCATGATTAATTCCCTCAGATTCTAAATGTGAGAAAATGCTTTTAGATTTTTTTTCACTTCCCATCAAACCAATATATTTAAGATTCATTCCAATTATCGATTTTAATGCTTCTTTATCGCCATCATGATTTGGAGTTACAATAATTGCATAAGATTTTTTTGATTCACGAATGAATCTATTTACTTCATCGTATTTAGTAATAATTTTTTTATTTGAAAATGTATTTTGTTTCATTGTAATTATGTCGTCCCTTTGATCAAAAGTTACAACATAAAAATCTAAAGTTGACATTACTCTTGAAACTGCCAATCCAACATGACCTCCGCCAATTACGTAAACGGTATTTAACAACCCTATGTTTTCTTCATACTGCCAATTCTGCTCATCTTCGTAAAATAAATTTATATCTTTTTCATTTTCTTTTTGCGGAGTATAATCAAGTCCAAATGGATTTAATCTAAGAATACCATTTTTTTGTTCTTCTAAATTGTCAATCATATTTTTAACTAAGTCTCGATCTTCAATTGTTAAAGTTTGCACAATTAATGTTTGAGTTCCGCCGCAAATTAGTCCGGAAGAATGTCCATCTTTAGTTTTGCTGTGGTGAAGTTTTCTTATAAAATTTACCGGCTCTGACTGATTTAATGTACCCCGAATTTCATTCAAAATATCAAATTCCATTATTCCGCCGCCAATTGTGCCATATGTTTCAACATCTTCCGAGATTGCCATTTTAAATCCGGATTTTCCCGGAGAAGATAAACTTGAATCGGCTACAAGTAATAAATTAACTTTAATATTTCTGTTTAGTTTATTATAAATGAAAATCCATAAATCAACTTCTTTCATAAAACTCTCAACATTTTCTAATCTAATTATTTTTAAAATTAATTTTGTTTAAGAATACAATCCTGATAAAACTTTTTCGGGAGTTATTGGTGAAGAATATTCAAGTTTGCTTTTTGGATTAAAACTTTTTACCGCATTATAAATTGCAAAAAATGTACCTATCCCATACATCAAAGGCGGTTCACCGATAGCTTTACTTTTCAAAATACCAAATCTATTTTCGGAATCTTCCAAAAATTCTATTTCAATATTTTTCGGAACTGAATAAATATCAGGCACTTTGTAAGTCGAAAGGGAATTGGAGAGTAATTTTCCCTTTTCTGAATATTTTAATTCTTCCATTGTCATCCAACCGATTCCTTGAACTAATCCACCTTCAGCTTGACCAATATCAATTTTAAAATCAATACTTTTACCAAAATCATGAACAATTTTTACAAAATCAATTTCGTAAGTTCCTCGAATGCAATCCACCGTAACACCAGTAATAGATGTTCCATAAACATGATAAGCAAATGGATTTCCTTTGTTAATTTTTCTATCAAAAAATATTTCCGGAGTTGCGTAAAATTCATGAGATGAAAGATTAATTCTATTTAAATAAGCTTTCTGAATTAATTCATTCCACTCTAATTTTATTTCATGATTATCGAATAAAACTTTTTCATTTAAAATTGAAAGTTTTGAGATATCTTTAATCTTTAATTCCGATCCGGCAAATTCTAATATTCTTTTTAAAATTGTTTGAGATGCTTTAACAGCAGCATTTCCGTTTAAATCTGCACCGCTGCTTGCAGCTGTTGCAGATGTATTTGCAATTCTTATTGTATTTGTTGATTCAATTTTAATTCTATCAATATTAACGGAAAAAGTTTTAGCAACCGCTAATTTTATTTTTTCATTTACACCTTGTCCCATTTCAACTGCAGCGGTACTAATGCCAATGCTTCCATCGTTATAAATATGAACCAATGCACTGGCTTGGTTGAGAAATGAACTTGTGAAGGAAATTCCAAAACAAATTGGCATAACAGCTAAACCTTTTTTGTGCAGTTTATTTTCCTTATTAAAACTCTCAATTTGATCTTTGAGTATTTCGAAATTGAATTTTTTATCTGCATTTTCCCAACAAATTATTGCATTTGAATTTTCCGCAGATTGTCCGTAATAGAAATAATCTTTCTTTCCAATAAGATTTTTCTTCTGAATTTCGAGAGCGTCAACTTTTAATATTTCTGCTGCTTTGTGAATTGCAGATTCAATTACAAATTTTCCTTGCGGACCTCCAAATCCTCTAAATGCTGTAAATGGCGGAAGATTCGTTTTACAACTAATAGCTGTTGCTTTTACATTTGGAATAAAATAAG
>JBGSKB010000393.1:0-2865 GCA_041741395.1 Melioribacteraceae bacterium | reverse complement strand
GAACTCGTTGAAGAAATGGTATCTACTATAGTTTATTTAGATATCGATTTGATAAATATTGAAAAAGAAAGTTCAGCCAATCCAGATGTAAAAATAATTCCTGAAAATATTGTATATATAATTTATACATCAGGTTCAACTGGAAAACCAAAAGGTGTAATGGTTACGCACAATAATTTGATTAGATTATTTTCATCAACAAGAGAATTGTATGAATTTAATTCTAATGATGTCTGGACATTCTTCCATTCATATGCATTTGATTTTTCAGTTTGGGAACTTTGGGGAGCATTACTTTATGGTGGAAGAGTTGTTATTGTTCCTTATTTTGTAAGCAGGTCTCCATTGCAGTTTTATGAGCTGTTAATAAATGAAAAAGTTACAGTTTTAAACCAAACACCTTCGGCTTTTAGACAATTAATTCAGACTGATAATTCTATAAGTTCTAGAAATAATTACAAATTAAGATATATCATTTTTGGTGGTGATAAACTTGACTTACATAGTTTAAAACCTTGGTTTGATAAATATGGTGATAAAATTCCAAAATTAATAAATATGTATGGCATTACCGAAACAACAGTTCATGTAACTTTTAGAGGGTTAGAATTTTTAGATTTAGAAAAAATGCCGGGTAGTGTAATTGGAAAGCCAATTCAAGATTTACAAATATATATCTTAGATGAAAATTTAGAACCAGTGCCTATTGGAGTTCCAGGTGAAATTTATGTAGGAGGATTAGGATTAGCTAGAGGTTATAAAAATCAACCTGATTTGACAGCAATAAGATTTATACCTGATCCTTTTACGAATAATAACGGGTCCAGATTATATAGAACTGGAGATTTAGCACGATTTTTAGAGAATGGTGATATTGAGTATCTAAGCCGAGTTGATCATCAAATACAGATTCATGGATTTAGAGTTGAACTGGGTGAAATTGAAAACATCATTAGTCAGCACCCAGATGTTAATGAAACTATTGTTTTAGCAGAAACAGAGAAAAATGATAGTAAAAAAATCATTGCATACTATGTAGCAAATGAGAATAAAGAAATATCAGTAGAAGAATTTAAAAGATTTCTAAAAATCAAACTTCCTGACTATATGCTTCCTTCATTGTTTATTAAAATGGAAGTTTTTCCTTTAACAGAACATGGTAAAATTGATAGAAAACTATTACCTAAACCAAATTTACAAAGGCCAACTCTTGAAGTTAGTTTTTCTCAACCATCAAGTGAAATTGAAATTTCTCTTGTTGAAGTTTGGAAACAACTTCTAAATTTAGATGTTGTGGGAATTGATGATAATTTCTTTAATTTGGGTGGGGATTCAATTTTAAGTATTCAAATGATTTCTTTTGCAAAAGAGAAAGATATTATTATAACACCAAGACAAGTTTTTCAAAATCCTACAATTAGAGAATTAGCCATAATTAGTAAAGGCAATAAATTTCATGAAGATTATCAGGGCATTGTAACTGGTGAAGCAGAATTAACTCCTATTCAAAAATGGTTCTTTGAAAATCATAAAAAAAATCTTAATAGATTTAATTCATCTATGTTTATTGAAATTACAAACGATATAAATTTTGAAAGTATCATTTCAGTTACAAGAAAATTAATTGAACAACACGATTCACTTCGGTTACAATTTATTAATATAGATAATGATTGGAAACAATACTTTATTGATGAAAAAATTGATTTACCAATTTCAATAATTGATTTATCCAAACTTAAGGGGAAAAAATTAGAAAATAAGATAAACGAGGAAGTTGAAAAAATACATGCCGGTTTCAATATAAATCAAGCTCCATTATTTAGAATAGTATATTTTAATTTTGGTGAAAAAAATAATCCACATTTACTTTTTGTATTTCATCATCTTACATTGGATGGAGTATCTTGGAGATTTTTAATTAACGATTTCTTTACGCTCTTTAATCAATACTCTAATGGAAAAGATCTTGAATTAGGTAAAAAATCTTCATCATACAAAAAATGGGTCGGTGAATTATATAATTTTACAAATAATTATGTTTTTGATTTCAATCTAAATTACTGGAAAAAATTATTAGAGTTTGATGTTGCCAATAAATTCCCAGTTGATTTCGAAAAAGGAGAAAATACTTACGGATCAACTGTAGATATAACTTTATCCATGAGCGTTCAGGATACTGCAAAATTATTTAAAGAAATTCCTAATATTTATCAAGTTTCCCTAAATGAAATTTTATTATATGCACTGGTAAAAACTATTTCTTCATGGTCAAATTCAAAACAAATTTTAGTTGAATTAGAAGGACACGGTAGAGAAGATGTTATTGATGGAATTGATTTAAGTAGAACTATTGGATGGTTTACATCAATATTTCCAGTTGTTTTGGAAATTAAAAACAAAGATTTAGAAACTGATCTAAAATTAATTAATGAATCTATAAATGAAATCCCAAATAAAGGTTTAGATTTTGGTTTATTAAGATATTTATCAAAAGATTCTAATAAAAAGAAAATAATTGAGAAAATTCCGCATCCAAAAATTAATTTTAATTTTTTAGGTCAATTTGATCAACAGGTTGCAGATATAGAATTCCCTATAAAAATATCAAAATATTCTGCTGGTATGGAGCAAGAACCTAATGAGGTTAAGACCAGTCTGCTTCATTTAGTTGGAATTATCAATGGAGGCGAACTGCATATTAGATGGCTTTATAGTAAAAATATTTATAAATCAAGCACAATAAAAAAACTAGCAAAAAAATATTTTAGTGAACTCAAAAAAATAATTAATGGTTATGACTCATGAATTTTATGAATGGAATTACTTTTAGTGATTGGATGAAATTGCTTACTGAAAATCATT
>JBGSKB010000392.1:0-2738 GCA_041741395.1 Melioribacteraceae bacterium | reverse complement strand
CTCCTCTTTCAAGTTCTTGCATTGCCAAACCAGAAGCAATATTATTAAGATTTGCACATCCAAATTCTTCGGGAAGTGTAATTCCGAAAACTCCCAACTCTCCAAGTTGCGAAATTAATTCCATTGGAAAAGTTGAATTTTGATAATGATTTTCAATAATCGGAATTACTTTTTCATCAACAAATTCGCGAACTGAATTCTGAACTAATTTTTCTTCTTCTGTTAGTAAATCTTGAATATTATAATAATCAACTCCGACAAATTTATTCATAATCTTCTTTCATAATCCTTGCAATTGCTTTTTCGATAATATCAATTGTAAATCCTTTATTGACTAAATGAGAAAATAATTTCTGCTTTATTTGAATATTTGAATTATTTTTCTGTTTAAGCGAATTAAACTTTTTAATTCCAATTTCATAAACTGAATTTTCGTTAGTAAAATCTTCTTTGAATTTTTTTCCAACCTCACTAATTGTCTCTCTGTTTACACCTTTTATTTTCAATTCAGCCTGAATTTTAAGAAGTCCTTTTTTCTTTCTCAATTGTGATTGAAAATAATTCTCTGTAAAAACTTGATCATTTATGAAACCTGAATT
This sequence comes from Melioribacteraceae bacterium, assembly GCA_041741395.1. Classification (GTDB taxonomy): domain Bacteria; phylum Bacteroidota; class Ignavibacteria; order Ignavibacteriales; family Melioribacteraceae. The sequence continues at coordinate 2,139 of JBGSKB010000392.1, read as the reverse complement.
TGTTAAATCAATTAGTACATTTTCAATCAGATTTTTTTCAAAACCTTTTTTCAAAAGTTTAATCTTTAATTCATAGTTACTATGGTTTCTTAATGCTAAATACTTAAAAGAACTTTGCTTAATTTGATAAATATTTGTCTGAAGTTTTATTTTACTAAATTCATCTTCTGAAATATCATCACCCACATGTATATTATTTTTAACAAATAACTCATATGGAATTTTAAAAAACTCATCGTCATCAAATAAAATCTTAACCCAATTTCCTTTTTTAGAAAGTTCAGTTACAACCATTACTTTTTAGATTTTTCCTCAATAACTTCTTTTTGCACTTGAGGCAACATTCCCAATTTAATTTTAACTTCTTTTTCTAAATTCTCCATTAAAGTTGCATTTTCTTTTAACTGAATTCTAAATTGTTCCCTTCCTTGAAATCTTTCTTCACCGAAAGTAAACCATGCTCCGCCCTTTTTAATAATTCCGTGATCCACACCTAAATCAATTAACTCGCCAGATTTACTAATTCCTTCATCATACATAATATCAAACTCAACTTGTTTAAATGGCGGCGCAATTTTACTTTTAACAACTTTAACTTTTGTTCTGCTTCCAATTACTTCCTCACCATTTTTTAATCCGGCAATTCTTCTAATATCTAATCTTAATGATGCATAAAACTTAAGTGCATTTCCACCGGTTGTTGTTTCCGGGCTGCCGAACATAACTCCAATTTTACTCCTCAATTGATTAGTAAAAATAACGCAAGTTTTTGATCTACTAACAGCGCCAGTAATTTTTCTTAAAGCTTGAGACATCAAACGAGCTTGAACACCCATTTGTGCATCTCCCATTTCACCTTCAATTTCTGATCTTGGTACGAGTGCAGCTACAGAATCGATTACAATTATATCAAGAGCGTTACTTCTAACTAAAGTATCAACAATTTCAAGAGCTTGCTCCCCATAATCTGGTTGAGAAATTAATAAATTTTTAATATCTACACCTAATTTTTGAGCATAATTTACATCAAGAGCATGCTCCGCATCAATAAATGCTGCAATTCCGCCAAGTTTTTGCGCTTCCGCAATTGTGTGCAAACAAACTGTAGTTTTACCGGAAGATTCCGGTCCATAAATTTCTACAATTCTTCCTCTTGGAACTCCGCCAATTCCAAGTGCGTAATCTAAACTTACAGATCCGGTTGAAATTGATTCAATTTTATTTACAACTCCATCACCCAATTTCATTATAGCACCTTTGCCATAGGTTTTTTCGATGCTGAACATTGTATCTTCAAGAATTTTTAATCTTGGATCTTTTTCTGCTGCCATTTATCCTCCATTATTTCATTTTAAAACTTTTAAGAATTTTATACTCTGAACCAGAAGGTTTCAATTCACTTTTTACTAACGAAAAAGTATTAATCTCAAAACTTTGTTCAATTTTAATATTTACAAATTTATTTAACTTTTCAAAATCTTCATTTCCTTTAAGTCGTAAAATAGTAAGATGTGGTTTGAATGTTCGATTCTCCTTTTCAAAACCAAGCAAACTGCACTCATTTTCAACTAAAGTTTGAATTTTCAACAATTCACTATTGTTTTTAATTCCGACGTAAAGAACTTTAAATTCGTTATTTTTTTTAAAGAAGTTAAATTCTGAAAACTCACATTTTACTGACTGCAAATTTAGATTTTCAAATCTATCTAAAATAAGTTCTGTTAAATAATCACCAACATCGCCAAAAAATTTTGATGTAATATGTAATTTTTCATCTGGTTCCCACTTTACATCATTTGGTATTCCGTAAATTTCATCTCTTTTATTTGTAACAAATTCCAAAGTTTCTTCCGGTAAATCAAAAGAGACGAATAATCTATTGGTCATACGAAATTCCTAACAAATTTCTTCTCAACATTTCCAATGCTGCTTGCGAAGTTCTGTCTTTATTCAATAATCTATCATCACCAAATCTAAATTCCGTTGCTGTGCAAACTTTGTCATCGCAAATTCCGATATATACAAGTCCTACTGGTTTATTTTCAGTTGCTCCAGTTGGTCCCATAATTCCGGTAACTGCTAAACCAATATCAGTTCCGCTAACTGCTTTAATTCCTTCAGCCATAAGTCGAGCAACAT
>JBGSKB010000391.1:0-7186 GCA_041741395.1 Melioribacteraceae bacterium | reverse complement strand
GAGTGTGTAAAGTTTTTTGTGTAAATGGAAATTTGAGTTATTAAAAATCATGAAATCTTTCCTTAAAATAAACAGAAAAATTTGATAAAATAATAGCCCAATTTTGAATAGGCATAGACCATTTTTTAGATAAATCTCTGTAAGCCAAATATAACATTTTTTTTAGAGCATCATCATTTGGGAAAAGTGATCGGGATTTTGTTACTTTTCTAAATTGACGATGCACAGATTCAACCGCATTTGTAGTATAAATTACAGTTCTAATTTCTTGGGGATATTTGAAAAAAGTAGCTAAATTACTCCAGTTGTTTTTCCAAGACCTAATAGCAAGGGAGTATTTATTAGCCCAATTATTTTCTAAGATATCAAGATTTAACAAAGCAGCTTCTTCGGTCGGAGCTTTGTAAACTTCTTTTAGTTCTAACATAAATTGTTTTTGATCTTTAGATGCAACATACTTTAGAGTATTTCTTATTTGGTGAATAACACATAACTGGATTTCAGCTTTTGGGAAAACAGAATTTATGGCTTCGGGAAAACCTTTCAATCCATCAATTGATGCAATGAAAATATCTTCAACTCCGCGATTCTTTAGTTCTGTTAAAACATTAAGCCAGAAGTTTGATCCTTCTGCTTCACCGACCCATAAACCAAGTAAATCTTTGTGTCCTTCGATATCAACGGCTAGGCAAGTGTAGGCTGCCTTTGATATTACTTTCTTTGATTCATCTCTTACTTTGTAATGAATTGCATCGAAGAAAACTATGGGATATATTTTCTCAAGCGGTCTTGATTGCCATTGCTGTGCAAGAACAACAATTTTATCAGTAATATTTGAAACCAAGGTAGGACTAATATCGATTCCATAAAGCTCATTTATATGTGATTGTATGTCACGGGTTGTCATTCCTTTTGCATACATGGAAATGATTTTATTTTCAATTGGTCCAATTGTTTTTTCATACTTTTTAACAATTATTGGATCAAATTCACCATTACGATCTCTTGGAACAGAAATCTCAATTTCACCGTTATCGTTCTTGAGAGATTTATGAGTTTTACCATTTCTAGAATTTCCGTTGTTTTTGCCAGCTGGTGAATATTTTTCATATCCTAAGTGTTCGGTTAATTCACTTTCGAGCATTTGTTCTAAAGATTGGGCAATAATTTTTTTTATTGCTCCATCTTTGCCCATCAGATCATCATATGTTCTTGCTTTAGACAGATCGGTTTTAAGTTGTTCGATCATTTTTTCGGTAAGTTCCATTGTGTAATCTCCTTTCGGATTATGTTAATAAATTAGTAATAATTTTTGAACAATTAAATGCTGTTTCGCTACGCTCAACAGCATTTAATTAAACTTCTTTATTAATCATTTACACAAATCTTTTTACACTACTTCAGTATCAAATAATTGAATTTTATTTTTATTTAACTGCAACTTTAATTGTGTGTCTTTTTTAATAATTTTATCAGTTACTATTCTTGCAATCATATGTTGATTTTCAATAGTAAAATAAATATAAGTTTCATTACCTAATGGTTCTATTAATTCAACATTTACGTTTATGCTCAAAAGGTCTTTACCATCTTCCCTTGATAAAATAAAATCTTCCGGTCTAATACCAAGAGTTACATTTTTATCAATATATTGTTCAATACCATTTCCGAATTTTTCAATTAAATTTATTTTTATTTCATTATTAGTAGAAGTAAACCAAATTTTGTCTTTATTAATTATTTTCCCTTCAATAAAATTCATTGCAGGACTTCCGATAAATCCAGCGACAAATTTATTTACCGGTTTGTTGTATAAAGTAATCGGTTCATCAATTTGTTGCACTTCACCATTATTTAGAACTACAATTTTATCACCCATTGTCATTGCTTCAGTTTGATCATGAGTAACATAAATCATTGTTGTGCCCAATTTTGAGTGAAGTTTTGCTATTTCGGTTCTCATTTGAACTCTTAACTTTGCATCTAAATTACTAAGAGGTTCATCAAATAAAAAGACTTTGGGATTTCTAACAATTGCTCGTCCTAACGCAACTCTTTGTCTTTGTCCACCGGAAAGTTGTTTAGGTTTTCTATTTAGCAAGTCTGAAAGCCCTAAGATTTCACTCGCTTCATTTACCCGTTTTTTAATTTCTTCCTTACTGAATTTTCTAAGTTTCAATCCAAATGAAATATTTTCAAAAACACTCATATGCGGATAAAGGGCATAATTTTGAAATACCATTGCAATATCTCTGTCTTTTGGTGAAACTTCATTTACGAGTATAGAATCAATATAAATTTCACCTTTTGTAATATCTTCTAATCCGGCAATCATTCTGAGAATTGTTGATTTTCCGCAGCCGGAAGGTCCAACTAGAACAACAAATTCCCCATTTGCAATTTCAATGTTTACATCTTTAACCGCAAAATTCTTTTGATCGTAAGATTTAAATAGATTTTTAATTGATAGAGTTGCCATAATTCAAAATAATTTTTTAAAAAATTTTAATTTATTAATTTTAGAAATTATTCTATTTCAATTTCCCAAATTGAGTTTCCCCATTCGGTTCCGCGTTCCCAAAAATCAAATCTTATAAATTGAATTTCACTTTCCGGGAATTTAATTAAATCCAAAAATCCGTCTCCACTTAATTCGCTTAATATTCCTTGCCATTTATTTCCATCTTCAGAAATAAAAACTGAGTATTTCTTACTAAAAGCATTTTCCCAAAGTATTGATATTTTTGACGCTACGATTTTATTATCAAATTTAATTGTAATCCATTGAGGATCTTCGTACTTACTTTCCCATCTTGTCTGCTGATTTTTATCAAACGCATAAAATGCATAGCCGGAAGAGGCAGAAATATTTTCTCTTTTAATTTTAATTAATTTTCTTTCTTGTCGTTTTTGCTTAAGCAGCCAAGAATATAATTCTCTATTGTTATAGGTTTCATCCCAGGAATTATGGTTCGCTTCTGAGTAAAGCGTAAATTTCACATCGGAATTATAAAGTTTTAATTCATCAACAATTTGTTGAGAAAGCATTGGCGGTACTATATCGTCTTTTGCACCATGAAAAACCCAAATTGGAAGTAATCGTAAATCTCTTGCTTTCTCAGGATTTCCGCCTCCGCAAATTGGAGTAATTGCGGCAAATTTTTCGGGATATAATGATGCGATTTCCCAAGTTCCAAATCCGCCCATACTTAAACCGGTTAAATAAATTCGGTCATTATCAATTTTATAATTTACAGCAATTTCATCGATTAAAGAAATTATTGCTTCCGGATACCATTTATCAGTCCATCTTTCACCTTCCGGGCATTGCGGAGAAATAATTACAAAAGGAAGATTTTCACCTTGTTCAACTAATTTTGGCGGACCATGCATTTTAACTTTTTCAAGATTATCTCCTCTTTCACCGCTGCCATGAAGAAAAATCATAAGCGGAAATTTTTCTTCTTCAACATAGTTTTCCGGTAAATATAGAAGATAATTTAGTTGCACGTTTTTAACTAATTCCTTTTGAAATGATTTTTCTTGCTGACCAGTTTTAATTTCATTGGAAATTGATTGAACCGAAGAACAGCCAATCCACAATGCAGAAACGAGTAAAATCAATAAATATTTTTTCATAACATTTTTAGGTTAATTTAAATTAAAAACAATGAATAATTTTTATAGATTATTTTTATTTACAAATCCTAAATTCTTTAATCCATTTTGAATAACCGGATCTTTCATACAATATTCCCAAACAAATCCGGTCTTGTAGTTTTCAATCATTATTATTATCGGACCTTGATCGATTCCCAAATAATCATTATCAACCCAATTTAAAGTTGGATTAAACGAATCTTTAAAACCATATTTATCCCATAGACCTTTTGAGCCATATTTTTCTTTTAAATTCATGATTGTTGGAATTACAATTTCTGGCGCAAATGGAATTGATGAGATTGATCCGGTTGGTGCAATTGTTCCATCATCTAATGAACCTCTGAATGGATAACTTGGACCACGTTCACCATAACCTTTAAAAATATCTTTATCCAAATTTTGCAATTCATCTGCTGGTCCATCACATGCTGTTAATCCCCAAGTTAAAGAATCGTAACCCGTCCAATTTTTAGGATTTTCAATTGCATATTTTTGTTGAGATAATGTTGCCCTTCTAGAATTTTCAAAATAATCTATTCCCTTTTCGAGCATATATTCATCATAAAAATTTCTGTAATCAATAAAACAATTTGACCATTGAAATGCAAAAAGTGCAGGAAAACATGCATGATCCAAACCTGGATAAGGTGAATACCAATTATAGTGTTTCAGCCAAGTTGCATATGCTGATTTATGATTTTTATATCCGCTTCCGGCAGCTAAAATATAAAGATAGTGACCTTCGTTAAATCCAGTCCAACTCATATTTCCAAACCCTAATTCCGGATGCCAGCCCATTGTAACTGCTCCTCCAAAAAATCCCTCTGATTCAGGTTTAGTCCACCAATCCCAATTCATTCTAAATGTTAATGAATCTGCTGTTTCGCGGATAAATTTTTCTTTTTCATTTTCTTTATCATAATACATTCTTGCAAATCTAATTCCAGCTAATAACCAAGAAGTATCAATTGAAGAAAGTTCACATTTACCAATTCTTTTCCCGGTTTGCATATCTAAAAAATGATAATAAAAACCATTGTAGCCGGTTGCATCTGGTTCCATACTTTGTTCAGAATTTATTAAAAAGTTCATCAGATTATAAGTCAGTTCAACCGCTTTATCTCGCGTAATCCAATTTTTTTCTGCACCAATTGCCCAAATTGGAATTGCAAATCCAACAGCAGCAATACTTGATGGTGAATCTTTCGTTGATCTATCTTTAACTAATCCATTTTGAGGATTAATTTCATTTATAAAATATTTGAAAGAATAATATTGTAAAGTATCTATAAATTTTTCTTGTTCTGAAGTTATAACAAATTTTTTTTCTGCAATTACTTTTTCATTTTCTATGCAATTTAGAAATGTAATAACAGCCAAAATTAAAATTAGATATTTCATAAGCCTCTGTTTTTTTTGTTTATGATTTGAAAATAAAATTAATTTTTGCAACCGCATGACTCTCCGATTATTAAACTCGTTCCTAAATTATGGCTTAGTGGTAAACTTTTATCAACTTCCTTATTTATCATTTTTAATAAATATTGAACTGCATTACTTGCTAAAAGTCCAATTGGAACTTTTACAGTTGTTAATCTTGGTGAAATAATTTGTGATAGAAAAATATTATCAAATCCGGCAACTGCAATATCATTTGGAATAACTAATTTTAAATATTTTACAGCTTGATAAATTCCGACAGCCATCATATCATTAGCCGCAAAAATTGCATCCGGTTTATTTTTTTGATTAAATAAATTTATAAATCCGTTATAACCCGAATTTACTGTAAAATCACCGTTATAAATTAAATCTTTGGAAAAATTTAAAGCGTTTTCTTCCAATGCTTTTTGATAACCTTTGAATCTTTCTTCAGCTTCGCAATTTCCTTCCGGACCTTTAATCATTCCAATTTTTTTAAATCCATGAGAAATTAAATGCTCAACAATAGATTTTGCTCCATTGAAATTATCTACCGTAAAATTCACAATGTTGTTTATACTTTTACTTGTGTTAAGAAAAACAATTGGCGTTTGTTTTTTCTTCGAAATTAATTCAATTCTCTTATTTAATTTTGGCGCCATTAAAATTATTCCGTCAACTCGACTGGTTGCCATAAATTCAATAACTGTTTCAATTTCATCTCTATGACTATATGTACTTGAAACCATCAAATACTTATTTGCTTTATGAACTTCATCATCAATATTGTGAATAACATTCATAAAAAAATCACCGTCTAATTCGGGTAGAATCAAACCAATTGTATCAGTTCTTTTTGTTGATAAACTTCTTGCAAGATGACTTGGTCTATATTCAAATTGATCAGCAACTTTTAGAATTTTTTCTCTAGTAGAATCTTTTATTGATAAACTTCCGCTTAGTGCTCTTGAGACTGTAGCAGTAGAAACTCCCGCTTCTTTTGCAATTGTAAGAATATTAATATTTTTCATTTTTAACGGTAACAATTTTCAATTAAATATTTCATTATTTAATACTTCCCATCATAATTCCTTTTATATAATAACGCTGCAAAGCTAAGAATACTATTATTACAGGAATAATTGTAATTACTGAACCAGCCATCATTAACTCGGGATCTTTTGTATGCTCTCCCATTAAATTTGCTAAAGCAACCGGTAAAGTGTACATCGAATTATCTGTCAATGCAATTAACGGCCATAGAAAATCGTTCCAAACTCCCATAAATGTGAAAATTGCTAACGTAACTAAAATTGGTTTTGAAAGCGGAAGAATAACTTTATAATAAATTTGAAAATCTGTAGCTCCATCAATTCTTGCAGCTTCAATCAAACTATCTGGAATTGACATTGCATACTGTCTTATTAAAAATATTCCGAAAATATTTGCCAATCCGGGGATTACAATTGCCATATATGTATTTATCAATCCCATACTTTTTAACATTAAAAACAACGGTAGCATTGTAACTTGAGCCGGTATTATCATTGAGCTTAAAAGTAGTTTAAATAATTTATCTCTTCCGGCAAATCTGTATTTTGCAAACGCATAACCCGCCATTGAATTGAAGAAAAGTGAAATTAGTGTTATGAGCATTGAAAGCACTAAACTGTTCACAAAATTTACTGCAACATTTAATCGCGTAAATAATAAATTGTATTGATCATAAATAATTTTTACCGGAAAAAATCTTGGCGGATAAACACTGGCTTGACCATCTGCCATAAATGATGCAGAAATCATCCAAATGAATGGTGCAATAGTAATAAATCCGGTTACTATTAAAAATATATAGAGTAAGATTTTTTTCATTTAATCTAACTCCACAGTTTTTTGAACTTTGAATTGAATAATTGTTGCAATAAAAATTATAAAGAAAAGTACAAATGCAATTGATGCAGAATATCCCATATTCCACCAACGGAACCCCTCATTGTACATATAAAGAACAATACTTAAAGTACTGTTCAAGGGTCCACCTTGCGTCATAACATACGGTTCAGCAAATAATTGAAAATATCCAATCATTGTTATTATGCTG
>JBGSKB010000390.1:0-4930 GCA_041741395.1 Melioribacteraceae bacterium | reverse complement strand
CCATAGACTTTCCTTCCAACAACTCTTTTTGCATACTGAACAGGAATTCTTCTTGTGCCTTGAGTTACCAAAACTATTCCGGCAATAATAAATACCATTACAACAAGAATTGCAATTTCCACAATAATATTTCTGGTTCCTGCACTAATTAATCGAGCTTCATCTAATAAAGCGAATGGTAATCTATTAATAATATTTATAAATATAATAAGGGAAATACCATTACCAATTCCTTTTTCAGTAATTTGTTCGCCCATCCACATCATAAAAATCGTACCAGCGACAAGAATTATTACAGATGAAAGAACAAATCCAAAACCTCTTACCTCTTCTGGAACAACTGGAACTCCGTTAAAAGATAAATTCATTATAACGCCAGTTACAATTCCTAATGATTGAAATAATGAAATTAAAACTGTTCCGTATCTTGTTAGTTGCGTAATTTTTTTTCTTCCTTCTTCACCTTCTTTTTGTAATTTCTGGAAGTAGGGAATTACAGCACCGCCTAATTGAATTATAATAGATGCTGAAATATAAGGCATAATGCCTAATGCAAAAATTGCAGCATTAGAAAATGCTCCACCGGCAAACATATCATATAAACCAAGCAAATTATCAGCAGTTTTATTTGCCATTGCTTCAGCAAGCAAATATGAATCAATACCAGGCAAAGTAATATGTGCGCCAACTCTAACAATAATTAATAATCCTAAAGTATAGAGAATTCTATCTCTAAGCTCATGAATTTTAAATATGTTTCTGAAAGTATCCTGAATTCTGCTCATTAATCTTTAATCTCGTTTAATTTTCCACCAGCAGCTTCAATTTTTTCTTTTGCCGATTTGCTAAAATATTTAGCGTCAACATTTAATTTCGCTGTAATTTGACCATTTCCTAAAATTTTAAATGGTTCATTAATATTTTTTATCAAACCATTTTGATGAAGAATTTCTGCATTTACAGAATCCTTTACTTTTTTTGAATCAAATAATTTTTGCAAAACTTCTACGTTAATTGGCTGATAATAAATCTTAAATATATTTTTAAATCCTCTTTTGGGAACACGTCTTTGAAGAGGCATTTGTCCACCTTCAAACCAAGCTCTAAACTTATGTCCTGATCGCGATTTCTGTCCGTTCATACCCTTCGTAGCTGTTCCGCCATGTCCGCTACCTTCGCCACGACCAATTCTTTTTCTTTTTTTTACTGAACCTTCAGCATATTTAAGATTACTTAAAATATCCATTATAAATCCTTAGTCTACTATTTCTTCAAACTTTACTAAATGATGAACTTTATTTATCATCCCTCTAATTTGGGGAGAATCATTGTGAATCTTGCTATAATTTGGTCTGCCTAATCCAAGAGCCTTTATTGTTAATTTTTGATCTTTTGGTCGATCAATAACACTTTTTGTTTGAGTAATCTTTAATTTCATTAATGTAATTCCCTATTAAACAGCAAATAACTGATTAATTTCCATATTTCTTTTTGCTGCCATTGTTCTTGCATCAATAAGATTTAATAATCCTTGTAATGTTGCTTTAACTTGATTGTGAGGATTGCTTGAGCCTAAAGATTTAGTTAAAATATCTTGAGCACCAGCCATTTCTAAAACAGCTCTAACTCCACCACCAGCAATAAGTCCGGTACCAGGAGAAGCTGGTTTTAATAAAACTTTGCCCGCACCATATTTTCCGATAATTGTATGCGGAATAGTTCCTTTATTAAGAGAAATTCTATAGACATTTTTCTTAGCGTCATCAATACCTTTTGAAATTGCATCTGTAACTTCATTTGCTTTACCAAGACCAATTCCTACGTGTCCATCACCATCCCCAACAACAACAATAGCATTAAAGCTAAATCTTCTACCACCTTTTACAACTTTAGCGACACGATTTATGTGAACTACTTTTTCTTTTAATCCGTCTAATCCACTAACTTTTCTATGCTTCAATTTTATACTCCTTAATTACAATATTTTGTTGCCGGAAGAGGACTCGAACCTCTACAGACGGCGTCAAAGACCGTTGTCCTACCATTAGACGATCCGGCACTAATTAAAATTTTAAACCGCCTTCTCTCGCTCCATCGGCAATTGCCTGAACTCTTCCATGATATCTATAACCAGATCTATCAAACACAACTGAACTAATTCCTTTTTCTAATGCTTTTTGAGCTAAAAATTTACCAACTAATTTACTTTTTCCAATTTTACTTTTTACTTCTTTTAGTTCTGCTTGAATATCTTTTGATAAAGAAGATGCTGAAACTAAAGTTGTTCTATTTACATCATCAATTACTTGTGCATAGATTTGACTCAAACTTCTAAAAACAGCAATTCTTGGTCTTTCTGGGGTTCCAGAAAGTTTTTTACTTACTCTAATTTTATTTTTTAATCTTTTTTCTTTCATTTTAAATTCCTAAACCCTATTTACCAGCTGTCTTACCAGCTTTACGAATTATTGTTTCGTTAGAATATTTTATACCTTTACCTTTATATGGTTCTGGTTTTCTAATTGATCGAATTTTTGCTGCAATCTGTCCAACTAATTCTTTATCACATCCGGTAATTTTAATTTGTGTTGGAGTTACAACTTCCAATTTAATACTATCCGGAGGCATAAAAAATATTGGGTGCGAATAGCCAATTGTTAAAAGTATATTTTTTTCTTTTTGTTCAGCTTTATATCCAACACCAACAATATCTAAAGTTTTTGAAAAACCTTGAGAAACACCTTCTACCATATTATTAATAAGAGCACGTGTTAAACCATGTAAAGCTCTGTTTTCTCTTAAATCATTAGGTCTGGTTACCAAAACTTCTGAACCTTCAACGCTAATTTTTAAATTTGGGTGAAATGATTTTTCAAGTTCTCCAAATTTTCCCTTAATATTTATTGAATTTCCTTTTTGTGAAAATTCAATATTTGCAATATTTATTGGTTTTTTACCAATTCTTGACACTTTTATTCTCCGTAACTTAAATTACCAAATATGACAAATTACTTCGCCGCCAATAGATTCTCTTTTAGCTTGTTTATCTGACAATAATCCTTTTGAAGTTGAAATAATTGCTAAACCTAAACCATTTAAAACTCTTGGAATACTATCTTGATCGCAATAAGATCTCAAACCCGGTGTACTAATTTTCTTAAGACCGGTAATTGATGATTGCCCATTACTATATTTTAAGTGAACTCTTAAGATATTTTGCTTGTTATCTTCAACAATATTAAAATCTTTAATAAAGTTTGCCTCTTTAAGGATTTCACTCATTCTGACTTTCATTTTAGAAGAAGGAATATCTACAAATTTCTTTTTAGCATTAATTGCATTTCTAACTCTTGTCAAAAAATCTGAAATCGGATCTGTTACAGCCATTAAATTTATCTCCTCCTTTTACCAGCTTGCTTTTTTAATTCCAGGAATTTCACCTCTTAGAGCCATCTCTCTAAATACCAATCTTGATACACCAAACTTTCTTGAATAAGCTCTTGGTCTGCCAGTTATAACGCATCTGTTACGTAATCTTATTGGTGAAGAATTTCTAGGAAGTTTTTGAAGTTCATCCCATTCTCCTTTTTCCTTTAATTCTTTACGTAATGCTGCATATTTTTCAACCAATTTTTTACGTTTTTCTTCTCTGGCTAATAAACCTTTTCTTGCCATAAAATTCCCTAATTATTAATTTCTTTTTTCTTAAATGGAAAACCAAATGCTTTTAATAATTCAAATGATTCTTGATCATTACCTGCAGATTTCATAACAAATGTTATATCCATACCTAAAACTCTTGTAACTCTATCAACATTAATTTCTGGAAAAATAATTTGCTCTTTTACACCAAGAGTATAATTTCCTCTTCCGTCAAAAGATTTATCAGAAACTCCTCTAAAATCTCTAATTCTCGGCATTGCTATTGATATTAAACGATCCAAAAACTCGTACATTCTATCTCTGCGCAATGTAACTTTAGCACCGATTTTCATTCCTTCTCTTAACTTGAAGTTAGAAATAGCTTTTTTAGCTGTTCTAATACTAGCTTTTTGACCGGTAATTGTTTCTAAATCTTTTACTGCTTCATCTAATACTTTAGAATCTTGAACAGCGGCACCAAGTCCCATATTTACAACAATTTTATCAAGTTTAGGAACTTGCATTACACTTTTGTACGAAAATTGTTTCATAAGTGCTGGAACGATTTCACTTTTATATTTCTCATACAAACGAGGAGAAATTTTTACTTCAGGTGCTTGTTCTTTTACTGCTTCTTTTTTTGATACTTTTTTAGTTTTTTCTGCCATTTTTTTCTCAATAGTCATTTATGTTTATGACAACATTTCTCCACTGGATTTGCTTACTCTTACAGATTTCTTCTTTCCAGTTTTATCATCAATTATAATTTTTTTACCAATTCTTGATGGTTTATTTGTTTTCGGATCCAATAACATTACATTTGAAGAATGAATTGGAGCTTCTTTTTCAACTATTCCGCCTTGCGGGTTCTTTTGATTTGCTTTAGTATGTTTTTTTCTTAAATTCACACCTTCAACAATCACTCTATCCTTTTTAGGAAATACTTTCAAAATTTTACCGGTCTTTCCTTTAAAGTTACCCGAAATTACAATTACATTATCTTCTTTTTTAACTCTCATTAAAATCCTCTTTATAATACTTCAGGTGCTAGTGAAATAATTTTCATAAATTTTTTATCTCTTAATTCTCTTGCAACTGGTCCAAAAATTCTTGTTCCTCTTGGTTCATCTTGAGCATTCAATAAAACTGCAGCATTTTCATCAAATCTAATATATGAACCGTCTTGGCGTTTAACTTCTTTTTTGGTTCTAACAATAACTGCTTTTGAAACTTCACCTTTTTTTACTCCAGCATTAGGTAAAGCAGTTTTAACAGAAACTACAATTAA
>JBGSKB010000389.1:0-2229 GCA_041741395.1 Melioribacteraceae bacterium | reverse complement strand
AACTGTATTTTTAATTTCGTTACCAATTTTTGGTCAAAGAGAATTAGAAAAAACACTGAGTGAATTTGTAAATCCGGAAGATTTAGTTTCAATCTCTGAGTACACGCCTTTTGATAAAGCGTTGGAAATACTAAGTCAAATAAGTGAGAGAAAAACTGGCAAGAGAATTACAAGTACGGCAGAAGTTGTAACACCAATTGGTGTAGAAATTAATAAACTTCCGTATATGAAAGCTCTGGTAATTATTGTACAGTATAATAATCTTGTCTTTGAGGAAAGAGAAAACATAATTATTATTCATAAAAAAACTGCTGAAGCAAAAAATTTAACAGATGAAACTTTTGCTTCTTTAGATTCAAGAGAAGTAAAAATATCCGCAATATTTTTTGAAGCAGATGTAAATGAAATTAAAGAACGTGGAATAAACTGGGAATGGTTATTATCCAGTTCCGGTATTTCTCTTGGAACAAATTTAAGATCTTTTTCTGAAACAGTTGAAGATGAAAATTCAAGCAGCACAACTCAGGAAACACCGCCAGATTATTTAATAAATGGTTTACATGAATTTACATCCGGAGATTGGAGCGGAACGGTTGAAGGTGTGTTTAAATATTTTGAATCAGAAAACTTAGGCGAAGTTATTGCAAGACCAAAAGTTACTGTTCGTGATAAAATGAAAGGAAGAATTCAAATTGGTTCTGATATTTCGATCAAACAAAGAGATTTTGCAGGTAATGTGATAGATGCGTTTTTCTCTACCGGTACAATAATTGAAGTTACACCATATATTTATAATGAAGAAAAGCAAGATTACATATTGTTAAAAGTCAATGCGGAAAGAAGCTCTGCAATCCCAGGTGAATTAACAACTGAAATTAAAAAAACAGTTGTATCAACAGATTTGCTAATGCTGCACGGTGAAGAAAAAGCAATTGGTGGATTATTTGTAAATGAAGAAATAAATATTCGTCAAGGTATTCCTTTCTTAAAAGATTTACCTTGGTGGGTCTTTGGAATTAGATATTTAACCGGATATGATAAAGTAACTGTTAACAAAAAGGAAGTTATAATTGTTTTACAAGTTGAGTTGGTGCCAACGCTAAAAGATAGAGTTGCTCAAAAGAAAGCAAATGAAATTGAAAAAGAAATTATTGAAGATCATGAATATTTAAAGAAATATAAAGTTAAAGCTTTTAGGAGTGAAAATGATCAGAATGAGAATAAATTAAGTAATTAAAAAAATATTTGTTAGAAAATTTTATTACCCAACCTTGAAAATCATTGTTGGGTAAATTTTTATTTCAGAGTATTCTATATATTCATGTAAACTTATCAACAAAAATGAAAATAAATGCAAAGTTATTATTACTAACTTTTTCAATTATCACTTTAGTATCTGTTACTTCGGCATTTATTTATCACACACTCACAAAAGAATTTTTACTCAAACAGCAATCAAAAAATTTAATTAATTCTGCCAATGATTTTATTTTTACTTTTCAGCAATTGGTTGATGATATTGATTCTGATTTTCAAAATAATTATAAAAATGAAAACTTTTCCTTTTTAAGTTCAGAAATTGATTTTTTAATTCATGTAAAAAATGAAAATGAATTATTAACTTCAAATTTTATTATTAAACCCAGCGTAAAGATTTATACAGATGTTCATTCATTAAAGCAATTTTATGAGCTAAACCGAAATCTAATTATTCGTCAAAAAAAAATTAATGACGGATTTATTTATTTTGGTAAAGTTATAAACTCGAACTTTCTTACAAATCTTGCAGAAAAAATTCGCTCTGATATTTCACTTGTTGATAACGGTGTGATATCATTAATATCAAATAATTCTAAGAACGAACAATATTTACCTTACTTAAGCAAAGCTGCACGTGAGCTAAACGGTAAAAGTAATTTTGAGTTGATTGAGGAAGATGTGAATAATGCTGATTTATTTGTAACACATTTTTCTCCAGTCGCACATAATCATTTAGGGAATAAACTAGATTTTATTGTTTTCTCAATTTCCAACGAAGCTTCAACATTCAGCAATACGATGAATCTTGTTACTTTGGTAATTGTGTTATCCGGAATTTCATTAACAATTGTATTTCTTTTTTTGTTTACAACAAGATTTAGAAAACAGCTAGAGTATATTTCAAATAGTGTTTCACAAATTGCAAAAGGCAAACTTGATGAAAGAGTGAAAATAATTTCTCAAGATGAA
>JBGSKB010000388.1:0-12460 GCA_041741395.1 Melioribacteraceae bacterium | reverse complement strand
TTTTCTAACCTAACGAAGCTACTTCCCGTTCACCTTAAGTTACGGCTTACTTACTGATTTGCAGAGCTTCAACATATCCGTCGCCGTTTATGCTGTCTGCTTTTCTTCCGCCCGTATGACAAATTTGACGGATTGGATTTTTCCTACTTCTCATTTGGATGCACCAACTAGACTATAGGCACCTAAAGACACACGATTTGCTCGTACCTTTGTATTGTAAACAATTTTTAATTTTGTTCTTACAATATGGCAAGTCATAGGTGAAGGTAGATTTGCTAGATATCTTTTTTGAAGAATATCGTTAACCAGGTAAACCTCCCTATGACTTTCCGAAGGTTTATCATTGCGCGTAAAAGATATTGATTTTGGTTTTAAGCAAATTACTGTTTATGATACCAAAGGTGCGAAAGATAGAATTACTTTATTGCCCGAAAGTATAATTCCAAAATTGAGAAAGCAGATTTCACATGTTGAAAATATTCATTCTCAAGATTTAAAAAAAGGAAAAGGGCAGACAACTTTGCCTTTCGCCTTAGGAATTAAATATCCAAATGCGCCAAAGGAATTTAAGTGGCAATATATTTTCCCTTCCGATATGTACACTTTTGATCCTACGTTGAATATTAACTACAGACGCCATATTCATCAATCTACTTTTCAAAGAGCTTTTAAGGATGCTCTAAAGAAGGCGGGGATAAACAAACCCGGTGGACCTCATTCTTTGCGTCATAGTTTTGCTACTCATCTATTACAAAGCGGATATGATATTAGAACAGTCCAAGAATTATTAGGCCATCAATCAGTAAAAACAACAATGATTTATACTCATGTTTTGAATAAAGGTGGTTTGGGCGTTATAAGTCCACTGGATACTTAATCTTAAATCATTGTTATACTTATCTTGTACTTTGATTGCTCTTTAATTAGCTTGCTTAATTTCATTTTTATCACAGCTTCGCCAAGTAGATAACATTAACTTTTTAATGATATTTCTTTAGAATTTTAACTATTAATATAATATAAGAGATTTATATCTTAAATGCATCAGTAGAAATACTTACATGGATATTTTTAGTACCTATTAAAAATTCTAAAAGATAGTTATTATGGTTAGCGAAGCAGCAAAACTTTCTGGCGAAGAATCTCATTTGTTTTAAGTTTATTTCCTATAGAAATATATCAAAAACTATTTACAGCTATTTCAACAACACTTTTTGGTTATTATACCCATGCACTTCACTTTAACAAACTTGCTTTGTTGGTTATTTGCGTTTTAATTTATAAATAAATTGATGACTCTTGATCTACACCAAAACAAAAATCTACACGATTGTCAATAGATGTTTCATGATTAAATTCGACAAAAATTGCAGAATCATCTGTGCAAATTTTGAACATCTAATGGAATGTGCATATGATAAATTGCTAAACCTAAATCAATTCCGGGAAATGTGATCCCCAAATATGGTGATAGTTCATCATTTAGTATTACTTATTCTATATTTTTTGTTTTATATTATTTTGAATTATTTTGTTTAAGAATAATTTTCGCTGCCCAATCTCTTGAAGAAATTTTTTCGTTTCCCATGAAATTTGGAATTATTAGTATTCCATCTTCATTCGATTTTAATAAAACTTTTTCACTCCATTCACCGGTTATTGTGTTATACCAAGTAAAATAATATTCCTTTTGCGGAAGAAAATTTTTAAGAGTTGGAATTCCTGATTTATTTTCAAAATATAGAAGTGCAAATTCCTTATCAGAATTTCGCATCATATAATTCCACCCATCCAATCCATTATGTGCACTTCCTTCAGTTTTATTTGGAATAACATCTTCTCTTGCAAGCAATAAATTTTGATATTTATTTCCTTCTGATAAAATAAATGTATTAAGATGTTTCATATAATTTGCCGATTCATATTTTAGTGCTTCCCATAAATGAGGACGTGCACCTTCTGGCTCTCCCGTTGTTGTAATATCATAAGCAGCAGTTCCATGCACATGACCACTAAGTCCACCAGATAATACTGATCCATACATTTGTGCTCTTGCAAAATAATTATCCCTTTCTGAATTCGCTTGCGGGCGCTCTCCGTTTGGTTTATTAATTTCATGATTCCATCCGGTATAATATGGTTCAAAATTAATTACCGGATATGGAGGATTTAGTTTAAAAATAATTTCCAGAGAATCTGCTACCCTATGATCTCTAGGTTTGTTTCCAACGCTATGAAATGTTAACCAAGGACATTCTTTATCATGCCCAAACACAGAATGTGTTGAACTACTGATTAATGATGTTGTTGGTTGTCCAAATGGTAAAGGTTCATATTTTTCTATATGAAATGTTAAAGCCTCATTAAATTCTTCGGCAGTTAAACTAAAATCTTTTGGAATCCAATCAAGATGGATTCCGCTAAACACAATATTATAAGCTCCGTACCGTGAAATTAAATATTGAAAGTATCTTGCAAATGTTTCATTGAAATCAAAATATGTTTTCCATGATGGACCAACGTCTCTTCTAACAGTTTCAAGTAATGCTACAAATCCTTGCTTAGATAAATATTCCATTTTCTTATCTAAACTTTTAAAATATTCCGGATTTACTTTAGTAAAATCAGAAACACCTTTATGATCGTTAGACATTTCGAATGGAAGATTTCCATATTCATCACGCATATTTTTTGAAGTAAATGTTCCCCAATAACTTGTGCCTCCCGATGCATCAATACCTTTTGCTTCACTTACATCATAACCAAATTTTTCCCAGGCATTTCTTATGAAAATATTATTAGAATCAGAGTATGTACTTGGATAAATATCAGAATCCCAATTTGGGAAACAAGAAATCATACTTACAGAATTAAAGCCTTGTTTTTTCCGAAACATTACTGCATCTTCAAAACCAATTCCGGGACCTGGTTTATAATCATTACTGGTTTTTGCATTTCTAAAAGGAAGTCGCCATGTGCTTCCGGCTAACCAAGTATCTCCAACTATAAAGAAAGGATTTCCATCTGCATATTGTAATGCATGTCCATTTTTTGTTGCTCTTAAAAATCCTCTTCTATTTGGATTTTCTTTTTTTTCATTTTCAGTCCATTCAATTGCTTCAAAAGAACCGGATTTATTATTTAAGCCATTATCGTCATTTTGGTTTGAGTTACTTATCCAATGCCAATTGCCTGGCTCTGTTGCAACAACTCGAATTACAAATTTATTTTCACCATCCCAAAATCCATAAACTCGTTTATAAAAATTAGGACCCTTTAATTCAACCCAACATGTAACATTCATATACGAATTAATATAAGTTTTTTCAGTATGGAGTTTTATTTCTTTCATTTCCCAAACATGAATTGCATCAGAATTATTTGCAAATAAATTATTCGAAAAATAAATTACGATTAAAAATAAAACCAAAATATAATTTGCTAATAATGTTTTCATTGATCGATCATTTAATTACTATCATTTTTAGAATTGAAATGAAGTTTTGAAATATTATTTCCAATTTTATTTTCTAAAGAATAAAAATTAGCATTAATTGCTCCAAGTGAACGAAGCATCAATCCTTTTGTTTTTCCATTTATTAAACGATTCAAAACCGGCGCAGAAATTGTTATAAAATTTTTCCCTTCTTTATTTTGTACAACTTCAAAATCATAAGTCATTTGTGAATTAAAAACATCCGAATATTTCTCTCCTTTTGTTAAAGTATTGTAAGTAACAGAATTTTGATCCCACGAATCATCACCGGCAAGAATTTCTATAACTCTAACTTTTCCAAATTCAATTCCAAAATCTACCCCAAATGCTTTTACAAAATTACCACCATTAAAAACTGAGTGTGTTGTTAACTCTAATACACCAGCATCAGTAATCTTTTGATTTTTAAAATTTGAAAAATCCCAACGCAATATTCCCCATTGATTTGCACTAACATTAATTATAAAAGTTGAATCTTCATTTTCTTTTACATGATAATCATTAAAATTTACATCCGGAAAATCTGTATTTATTATACAATCATGATTAACATTTAGATGATTTGAAAAACTATTTATTTCAGGAATTGGAGGATGATACGCTACTAGTTCACCTTTATCTGGTTCGACTTCATTCATATTCACAATATCGGCGCGGTAATAGTCAACATCAACTTTATATTTTTCTAATCCGAAATCAGTTGCACAAAGTTGAACATAAACGGTATCGCCAGGTTTCGCATCAAATTTCTTTGTTGTCATACTTATAATATGCCAGTTAGTTGTATCGCCAATATCAAATTCCATCAAATCAATATGAAAATCTTTAGTACGACTTGTATTAACCATAAAATTTAATCTGCGAGAAGCATTGTGCAGTCTAACTTTAGCTTCAACACGTAATTGATAATTTGAATCCGCAAACTTTGTAAGGTCAAGGTATTTTGTAACATCACGTTTTATTAAAGTCCAGTAAACATTATGTTTATCTTTGGACCCATCAACAACAATTGTTGCATATTCTTGATTTGTTGTAAAACTCATTTCCGGAGATCCATCACCAACCATTGTGAACCATCCTTCAATTTTATCTTTATCAAATTCATCAATGAATTGTGCTTTTGAAATTGTTGTTGATAAACAAATGCAAAATATTGATAATAACAATTTTCCAAACATCATGAACTCATTTTTCATTTTTATTTTTTGCAAAATTATTTAACGTTTATTGTTACAATAGATTTTGCCGGAAGTTTAACTTTCAATTTATTTTCAGATAATTTAAATCCGGAAAATGATTTTATATTTACCTTTTCGTCTTTGCCAAAATCGTTATAATCATTCATTTTTTCCGATGTTATAATTTCACCTTTAGCTTCTTTAGAATTGCTGATTCCTCGTAAATCAATTTCGACTTCTAAATCTTTATTTGGGTTAACATTTGCTAAAGAAATATTAATATCACCATTCACAGAATTTGAAGCAGAAGCAGTAACAGCCGGAACTTTATCTCCGTTAAATTCATAATCTTCACAAGAAATTTGCAACGGAAGTAATGTTGCATCTTGATGAACTTTGTACATTTTGAATAAATAGAAAGTTGGTGTTTTAACTAGTTGATCTTCCTTTGTTAATAACATTGCTTGTAAAACATTTATTGTTTGTGCAATATTTGCCATTTTAACTCTTTCTGCATTATTGTTAAAAATGTTCAAATATATTGCTCCCATAACTGCATCACGAAGTGTATTTTGTTGAAAAAGAAAACCGGGATTTGTTCCGGGCTCAACCTCATACCAGCTTCCCCATTCGTCTGCAATTAATCCAATTTTATTCAAAGGATCATATTCATTCATTAAATTGATATGTTTCTTTAATCTTTCATCAACAATAAAAGTATTTTTCATCATTCCAAACCAGCCGTCTTCCTTAAATTGTGTTGCAGAACTTTTTGGATTCCATCCTGGATAAACTGTGTAATAATGAAATGAATAACCTTGAATTAAATGACCAAACTTTTGCGTTTTTTTCATCACGGTTTCTGTCCATTCATAATCCGCATCAGTTCCGCCGCTTGCAACTTTAAATAATTCTCTTCCATGCATGTATGTTGAGAATCGTTTGAATTCATCAGAATAATATGCTGGTTCCATATTTCCTCCGCAGCCCCAGCTTTCATTTCCTACAGCCCAATATTTTACCTTCCAAGGTTTTTCTCTGCCGTTTTGTTTCCTTAATCTTGTCATCGGACTTTCATTATTTGAGTTTACATACTCAACCCATTCTGATGCTTCTTCAACAGTTCCGCTTCCAACGTTTACACACAAATAAGGTTCGGCACCAAGTACTTCGCATAAATCTAAAAATTCATGAGTCCCAAAACTATTATCTTCTGTAACTCCGCCCCAATTTGTATTTATAATTGATGGACGATTTTCACGCGGACCAATTCCATCCATCCAATGATATGTATCCGCAAAGCATCCTCCGGGCCAGCGGATTACCGGCGGATTAATTTCTTTTAGCGCATCAATAACATCTTTGCGCAAGCCGCGGATATTGGGAATTGTTGAATTCTCTCCTACCCAAAAACCGCCGTAAATACAATTGCCTAAATGTTCTGTAAAGTGTCCGTAAATATTTTTATCAATTTTCGTTTTTCCTAAATCACTATTTACTATAATTTTATTACCATCGCCGGCAACTATAGTAAGTACAAATAAAAAATAAATCACAAACATTTTTTTAAGTGCTGTCATAATTTTCTCCATTATTTTTTCACATTTATTTTGATGAATTTATTTGTTTCGTTTTCTTTTTACTTACATAATTTTAATTTATAATGATTTTGGGAACCATACTTTCATTTTATTTACACCTCTATTCGACCATAAATAATACGGTATTAATGAAAACTTTTCTCCATTATTTTCGCCAATTATTTTAACAATTTTTTGATCTAATATTTTTTCATCGTTTGCGGTAAGCTTTGTCTCTTTCTCTATTACAATTTTAGAAATATTTTTATTATCAACTTCTTCCGCACAATACACAATTGGTCCAAACTCAACTGCAGCTTTATTACTGTCATCTTTTACTTTTTCATTAGCCACAACTTTTTTAACATCCATCGGAAATTGTAATTCTATTTGATCATCTTTTCCCCAATCTTTTGTAAATGTTACATAGCCATTTTTAATATTTATATCTTCCTCTTTTCCATTTACGAATATTTTTATTTCTTTCAAATCATTTTGAAAATATGAATACAAATCACCCGGAACCGGTTTGTTTACTGCCCAGCCGGGGATTCTTACTTTTACATATATTTCTTTTTGATCTTCAGAATCAATTTGAATTTTAATATTTCCATCCCACGGATAATTTGTTGCTTGTTGAATTTTTACTTTTTTATTATTTACTAAAATTTCTGCGGAATTTTCTACAAATAAGTTTACATAAATTGAATCATGATTAACTGCATAAATCAATCCAGGGATTGATGGAATAAATCTAATTAAATTTGTCGGGCAGCATGAACAATCAAACCAAGGTGAACGTGAGCAAGAACCCATATTAAATTTATATTCACCGTCAGATTCAGTTGGATTTGGATAAAAGAAATTTTTTCCATCTAATGAAATTCCGGAAATCATTCCGTTGTATAAAGTTCTTTCAAGAATATCATAATATTTAGAATTTCCTGTGAGCAAGAATAATCTGTGATTCCAATAAATATTCCCGATTGCCGCACAAGTTTCATTGTATGCTGTTAAATTCGGAAGATCATAATTTTCGCCAAATGCTTCAGCCCCGTGTTTCGATCCCATTCCTCCGGTTATATACATTTTTTTGTTTGTTGCATTTTCCCAAATTTTATTTACAGCATTCAAATAATTTTGATCTTTATAAATTGCAGCGATATCTGTCATACCCGCATACATATAAAGAGCTCTAACCGAATGCCCAACGGCTTCATCTTGCTTTACAACCGGAAAATGATCTTGGCTGTATTCTCCATATAATTTATGCGTCGTTGAATCCCCCCTTGATTCAAGATAAAGTTTTGCCAGCTCAAGATATTTTTTGTTTTGTGTGATGTGATATAATTTTATTAAACCGGTTTCAACAATTTGATGTCCCGGCGAGGTTCGTAATTTATTTATACCAAAATTCTCAACTAATAAATCTGCATTTTTAATTGCAATATTTAGAAAATTTCTTTTCCCAGTTGCCCAATAATGAGCTGCAGCAGCCTCGAACATATGTCCGCTATTATATAATTCATGACTTGCATCTTCTGAACCCCAGCGTACTTTTGAAGGTTTTACCCAAGTTGCCGGAGGATTATCTCTATCAATCGTAAACCATGTTGTTAAATAGCCATCTGGTTCTTGACCAATACTGATAATGTTAATCAGAGAATCAATATATTTATCAAGTGCTGCATTTGGTTGACTTACCAAAGAATAAGATGCGCCTTCAATAATTTTATAAATATCGGTATCATCAAAAGGCATTTTACCTTTTACCTTTCCTTCTTTTTTCCCACCCGCAATAAGAAAATTATCAACTCTTCCTTCTTCTTCACATTTTTTTAAAGCGTAATCAATTGTTGTATTTTGCACAAGTTTTATTTTCGGAAGCCAGAAATCATCTGCTAATTTAACATTTCTTATATCCACATTGCTTATTAGATAATCCGGATAATCTATTTTTCTGTCTTGCGCAAAACTTAAAGTAACGACTAACAATAATATTGGAAATATTTTCTTCATATTTTTCCCTACTTAATACTCAAATCACTATAAATTTTATCTTTACCTTCATAATAAAAATTATCAAAATAAGCTTTGCTATCACTTTCCTTTCCTAACGATGTTGCATAAAGTCCAAATACAGAGCCTACAAAGTCTTGTGGAATTACTGCACGAATATATGTTCCATCAACTTTATCTTTTAGCATATTCCAATTTTCATTATCAAAAGAATATGAGAAAGAAAAGTCGCCGCCATTTATGTCAATTTTCAGAATTACATCTTTAGTTTTATTCTCAACTGCAATTTCATTTGAAGCAATTAATTCAATACCATTAGCCTTTTCTGCCATTTCTAAACTTTTATATAATTGAATAACTTCCGTATTACCATTAAGTGATTTACAAATAAAATAATGATGATTTTCATTTGTGAATATTACCAAACCGGCTTTTTCATTTTCTGATTTAGGAGTGAATTGCATTTTAGTACTTGCTGTACATGCATTATTCTGCTGGCGATGTCCTAAGAAACTTGGATTATCCAAACCGCTGCAAGTTTCTGAACGTAATTGTAAAGAGACATATCCTTTTTTTTCATCCAAGTTATACCATTTTGTTAAAGGTGTTCTAAGAAAAATAAAATTTTTGTGTAATTCTTTTTCATCAAAATTATATGTGCGGGAAAAATTTCCGCTGTATTCAATTGTTTTTAATTTTTCTTTGACTTCTATATTTGGATAATTATATGAAAATTGCACTTCATCAAAATCGGGATTTATAATAGGCCACATATCACCTTTTGAGTTTGGGTCTTCAATCCATCTAACCGGAGTTAAAAATGTTTCCCGCGCAATATTAAAATTATTTTTTTCAAAAGGTTCATATGGACGTATCCCCAAAAATATTGCCCACCATTCACCATTTTGAGTTTCAAACATATCTGCATGTCCGGTTGAAGTTATGGGATTTTTCCTTTTTGGATCAAGATGTCTTTGTGTTAAAATTGGATTGTCTTTGTAAGACTCGTATGGTCCCCAAATATTTTTACTTCTAAATATTACTTCCGAATGATTATCAGAAGTTCCGCCTTCTGCAGCCATCAAATAATAATAGCCAAACTTTTTATAAATGTGAGGACCTTCAATCCACACGGGTTGTTTGCTTAAATCTGTTCCTCCATTTATAATTATTTTCTCTTCGCCAATAACCTTCAAATTTTCAATATCAAATTCAAACATTCTAATTGTACGATGCCCACTGTAAAATGGCTTATTATCCGGCGCATCGCTGTTGTAAAGAATATAAGTTTTCCCATCATCTTCAAAATGCAATGAAGGATCAATTCCATTTAATTCCGGGAGGTAAATTGGATCAGAATACGGTCCTTCAGGTTTTGTTGAGGTAACAATAAAATTTCCTCCTCCATCAACTATTGTACTAGTTATATAAAATTTTCCGTTATAATAATTTATTGCCGGTGCAAAAATACCTCTTGATAATCCCAATCCGTTTGTATTATACGTTTTAGGATTTTCAAGTGCGTGTCCAATCAATTCCCAATTAACCAAATCCTTGCTATGAAAAATTGGAACTCCCGGGAAATAAGAAAATGTTGAAGTAACCAAATAATAATCATCCTCAACTCTAACAAGACTTGGATCGGGATAAAATCCGGCAAGAATAGGATTAGTGAATTTTTTTATATCTTCTAATTGAGAACAAGAAACCAACCCCATTATAATAGAGGCAAATAATATTTTTTTCATATGGATTTCTCATAAAATAATTTAAATGTAATTTTTATAGTAACAATTGCGAACATTTCTTATTTAATGTATTTATTTGCAAATTGCAAAAAAGTTTCCCAATTCGGTGCATTTGTATGTCCGCCAAAATGTTGGCGAAATGCAAGCTCACCATCTATTAACCCTTTGCCCATTTCGGGCATTTCATTTGTACATAAATCATTTTTATAAAGAAGTTTATAAACAGGACCAGCATGCACGGCAGCAAGAAACATTCCTTTTGCATCAATCCAATTTCCTTCAACTTCAGGAGATCCAACGCCTATAAATATTGGTCGTGGAGCACATAGCGCAATTAATTCATGAGAATCAATTGGAAGATCATTTGCAGAAAGCAGACCAGCATATTTAATATAATTTCCAGCCATCCAATGATATTCATATTCCGATGCAATGTTTTCAACTTGTTCACCAAATATTCTTCTGTGTAATTTTGCTCCGGCGGCTCCGGATGAACCAATAAAACCAATTGCAAAACGCTCATCTAATGCCATTGCTACTAATGCTGCTTTGCCATATCTTGATAATCCTTCTATACCAACCTTTTCTGCATCAACATTTTTATCAATTTCCAAATAATCTAATACTTTACTTGCGCCCCAAGCCCAAGCGCGTAAAGTTCCCCAATCAACTAATTTCCGTGGTTTCCCTAAATTGCAAAGACCAATTATTCCTTTTGTTAGTTCGGCTCCATTATCATCTTGAAAACTAGTTGGAATTAATTCAATAAAACCCCAACCGCCATTTAACAATTGAGTTTGCCATTTATTAATATCAGGTGGAAGTTTTGATAAATCAAAGTTATGGAATAAGCTTAAATCAAATGCAAAATGAATCATAACCGGTACCGGATTTACAATTTTTAGAGGAAGAACAAGAGTAGCTTTGATTCCGACATCAATCAATGGATATTGAGAATTATCAACCTTGCCAAGTAATTCTTTTTTGATCACCGGTATATTTTCAATTATATAATTCTCTTCTTTAATTACTTCCCAATTTACTTTTGGAATGTAAGCAGGTAGTCTTCCATAAACTTCGCGTTCAAAATCTTCAACAATTTCACTTCTTCGTTTTTCCCACCATATTTTTGGAGATGAAACTTTCTCTCCATTATTTAAAATTAATGGATCAGGTAAACTTGTATATGGTGAAGCTTTAGATTCATCAACATTAGCGTAATTTGAATCTGTTGGGTTGCCAGAAGGACCTCGGCGTATTGATTCAATTCCAAGTAGTTTCATTAATCTTGCATGATCTTCTTTAGCACTTAAAATTACTGGTGGATCAAAAGAATTAATATTTTCACTGATTTGTGCATCAACTTGAATAAAAGCAAAAATAATTAATAAAAGAAAAAATTTATTCATTAAAATTTCCTTTTATAATTTCACGCTGATAATTTTTCTCAGCTTTGTATTTATGATTTGTTTTACCACTATTTAAGTACAACAAGTTTTTTAATAGCAGAAAAATTCCCAGCATTTAATTGATAGAAATAAATTCCGCTTGAAATATTCTTAGTGTTAAAAGTTATTGAATATTTTCCCGGAGACTTTACTTCACTAACTAATGTTTGAACTTCTCTGCCTAATATGTCAAATATTTTTAATGTTACTTTCGAATTATTAACTATACTAAAACTAATTTCTGTTGTAGGATTAGAAGGATTAGGATAATTTTGTTCAAGAACATAACTTGTTGGTAAAGTTTCTTTTGTATCTTCAACGCCAACGGGATTATCTTTAATATATTGAACCATCCAATCTAATGCTGGTCGCTGTTCACCATCAGTATGAACAAGATAACAAGTAGTTTGCCACATTTGTCCTTCTAAATATCCCCAAAGTGTAATTCCTTTTACACCAGGATGCTGCCATAAAACCGGAAAATATTTTTTATACAATTCTAATTGTTTTGCGTCATCGGGAGTTCCTGAATCATTAAGATTACCTAAATCTAATTCAGATATATATATTGGTAATCCGGTTGCTGCAAGTCTATCTAAATTACTTTTTAAAGTACTTGTGTTTGTATTTTCTAATTCGAATCTGTGTCCCTGAACTCCAATTGCATCAATCAAATTTCTATCTTTAAGCAAATTAATTATTTGAAGATAAGAAGTTGTAGCATTGTTGTCATTAATAATCCCATAATCATTCAAAATGAGTTCTGCATTTGGTAAATATTTTCTTGCCAATTCAAATGACTTAATAACCCAATCCAATCCAGTTGTTCCATTCCCTCCGAGTGCTTTTTTATAGTTCGCTCTACCGTTAATTCCATCCGGTGGATTATGATTTGTTAAAGGTTCGTTAACAACATCAATCATATCGATGTCCGGATATCTTTCACCTACTTTTCTAATCCACGTCTCAATATAAAATATTTGTTGAGCAG
>JBGSKB010000387.1:0-1701 GCA_041741395.1 Melioribacteraceae bacterium | reverse complement strand
TCAACTTGATTTTTTTCTAAAGTTGTTACAAATTTTTGAAAAGATAACCCAATAGAATCAATATTTTTATTTATAGATTCATCTATATAAGAATCATACACCCAAGCTGATGTTGTTGGTTCAATAATTAAAATATCATTTTTTTGTTCACCGCTAGAAAGAACAAAAGATAATCTTTTGTAATAATCATTTAGATATTTATAATTTTTCCAATATGGAGTATGATAAGAAAATGAGGGTGGATAATCATATTTTCTTGCACCGGTAAGTGTATAATGAGAAAGGTGCTGATTCATAAAATTTACACCAAGAACATATTCCCAATCACCAAGTCTCTTAAAATCTTTAAATGTTTCTTCCCAGCCGCCGCCGCCGTATGTTTCCGATAATGTTCGTTTTCTTCCGAGCTGGTTTGCAACGCTTGCCAATTCTTTCACAGATCTAATATTTCCAAATTGCGCACGATTTGAAACTTCATCAAACTGATTGAATAGCATATCAATTCCGGGCATTTGATGGTAAGCGTACATTGCCATATTATCGCCTCCAAGTTTCATGCTTGGCCAGCCATGTTCCCAATAATGTCCGGTAAAAATTAAATTGTTTTCTTCGCAATATTTGTACTGTGGTTTCGACCATCGTTCAATAAATAATTGAAGTAAAGTTTGAGTATAATTGTGTCTTATTTTTTTCCAATTTCCAACTTCTTTATAAAGTGATGGTAAATGATCTTTGAGATCATAATTCCAAAGTTTCATAAAAAACTCAAATAAATCCGGTGTCCATCTAATTCCACCGTGAGTATTAATTTCCGGTTCATCCGTAAAAACACCTTTAATTGATTTACCAAAATCTTTTCCGGAAATATTTTTGTAACCAGTCATTGTAACATCAATAAATTTTTCTGTAACTCCGGGATATAAAAGATCAACATAAGACCATCCACCAAACCATCCGGATTTTTCGAAGTAAGTTTTTTTCAGCAAAGAATACTCACCTTTTTTTCCAATATTATTTGCAGCAATATTTGTTATGTCTTGATATTCACCATTTATTTTTTCATAAATTAAAAAATAATCCTTAATATTTGTTGGGATTACATTTGTATCAATTGGCTCAAGACCTTGTCCATTTTCATAAGATTCCGGCATTTGTGCTGGAACATGTCCGCCGGCAAATCCACTTGGGTATGAATTTTCATCATAAATCCAAATATTTAAATCAAGTTCTTTTGCCTTTTCAACATTAAACACAAATAATTCAAACCAATCTTTTGAAAGATATTCCGTTATAAGTCCGGGGCGTGGATGAATAAAAACTCCGCCAAATCCCGCTTCTTTAAATTCTTTCAAATCATTTTCAATTCTCTCCTTTGTAATTTTTCCATTCCAAACATAAAATGGAACAGTTCCAAAATCTTGATGAGGATTGGCAAAATTTTCACTTATTGATTTAAAATCTGCAAAATCACTTTTCACTATTCTATTTTCATCCTTGGAACACCCATTGATATTTAATATTAAAAAAATGATTAATGAAATATTTACGAAATTTTTTCTGATAGTATTTTGAGTTTTTCGTTTCACGTTATTCTCTAAATTAAATTCGAAAATGTTTGATATTTTGGATTGTCATTTTTGTTTACAATTGATTTAAAAATAATAAAATTTTATAAATAGAAAGTAATTCATTTGGCTAAAA
>JBGSKB010000386.1:0-3444 GCA_041741395.1 Melioribacteraceae bacterium | reverse complement strand
CAATATATTTTAATTTCATTGTATCCGAGGAAGGTTTAGCAATAACAAAAGCATAAATAACATCTGAGTTTTTTGATTTTGTATATTTAATATTATCACCTTCAAAATAATTTTTCAATGGTCTTGTATTGTATATGCCTTCACTATTCATTTTCATCCAATTGCCGATTTCCTCAAGTCTGGAAATACTTTCTTGCGGAATATTTCCTTTTTCATCTGGACCAACATTCAATAAATAATTTCCACCTTTAGAAGTTATATCAACAATATTATAAATTATTGTTTCAGCAGATTTCCAATTATTATCACCTCTTTTAAATCCCCATGTATCATTCATCGTCATACAAGATTCCCAAGGTAATGTTGACGATGTTTCCAAAATCTCTTGTTCCGGAGTTCCAAAATCCCCAACAAAATTGGAATCTTTATTCATACCCTGCATTCCTTGCCGACCTTTGCCAATTCTATTATAAATAATTAAATCGGGATTAATGTTTCTTAAGTAATTATACAAATCTTTTCCTTGCGGTTCAGTCCATTCCTCAATCCATTCGCCGTCAAACCAAAGAATTGAAATATCTTCGAAGTTATTTAACAATTCTTCCAATTGCGGAATTAAATATTCATCTCTATATTTTGCAAAGTTTTCTTTTGTCGCATTTGGATGGTGCCAATCCATAATTGAATGATAAAATCCTAATTTTATTCCTTCCTTTTTGCACGCTTCAGCAAGTGGTTTTAAAATATCTTTTTTGTAAGGAGTAAAATCAACAATATCATAATTTGTAACTTTTGAATCCCAAATGCTAAATCCATCGTGATGCTTTGAGGTAATTACAATATATTTCATTCCGGCTTGTTTAGCAATTCTTACCCATTTAACTGGATCGTATTCAATTGGATTAAAAACAGCGGCGTATTTTTCGTATTCATCAACTGGAATTTTAGCAGAATACATTATCCATTCACTTATGCCCGGAATCATTTGATCTTTGTACCAACCCGCCGGCACAGAATAAACTCCCCAATGAATGAACATTCCAAACTTAGCATCAGTCCACCATTCCATTCTTTCTTTTTTTTCCACTTCAGATTCTTTCAAATAATTTTTTGGTTTGCAGCCAATAATTAGTACAAATAGTAAAATTGATAAAAATACATTTTTCATAGGGATCTCTCTGAAATTTAAAATATTTATTTAATTAGAATTTCATCAACAAATAACCATGCCTTTCCGCCTTTGCCTCTATGCCAAGATGGACATTCTTTAATATTTTTCGCAGAAACTTTTATGTATCTGCAATTCTTATTTGCATTATTTTTTTCGAAAGTAGATGCATCAATAGATAAGGTTGGCATTATATTATATTTTTCTTTAAAAATATTTTCATAATTTTTTCCATCTGTAGAAATTGCAAAATCGATTGTTAACGGAAGAAAAATCCATGACATTTGATTCTGCAAAAAACTAATTGAAATATTATTAACTGGTTTTATGCTTCCCAAATCGACAATTGCTTCAAAATTAGTTCCTTCAAAACCAAGCCAATTCCCATCGTTATTATCAAATGATCCACTGTATCCGTCAACTAAAATTGATTTATCTCCCATACCAAATTTTTGATGTGGTGGGTATTTCAATTCTAACACAGAACCAACAGCTAAATGATTTTCATATTTTATTCTATTACTACCAATTCTACCGGGTTCTCTATTTTCTTTTCCTTTAATTCCGGTTAAGCGATCTCCAAGTTCATATCTTGCTTTATCACCTATAATTTTTAATTTTTCTACAATATCCGTATGTTGATCGATTACATCAAATTTTTCTTCAACGTCATTTTTTAAATTATACAATTCATAATCAATTTTTTTATTCAAAGTTGGACCAGGAAATCCATCAGCACCAGGCTTCATTCCCTCATAACTTCTTTGTGTGCAAGGGAAATATAATTTCCAATCATTTTTTCTTACTGCAATTAAATCGTAATCATAGTAATACCAAAATTCATCTCTTGGATTTGCATCTTTTTCATTAATTAGTAATGGTAAAATATCCACACCATCAATTTTATTTTTAGGAAGTGTAGATTCTGTAATTGCAACAATAGTTGGAAGGATATCAATAGTTGAAGCCATTTTATCACAATTAGATTTTGGTAAAATATGATTTGGCCATCGCATTATACAAGGAACTCTTGCTCCTCCTTCCCACATTGTTCCTTTTCCTTCACGCAATGGAAAAGCAGACCCTGCATGATTTCCAAAATTTAACCAAGGACCATTGTCACTTGTAAATATTACAAGAGTTTTTTCATCTATATTATTTTCTTTTAAGGTTTTTAATATTTCTCCAACTGACCAGTCGAGTTCCATTATTACATCACCAAACAAACCTTGTTCACTTTTTCCCCTAAATTTATCTGATACTGCAATTGGTACATGAGGCATTGAATGAGCAAGATATAGAAAGAAATTATTTTGTGAGTTTCTTTCAATGAATTTTATTGCCCGCTCAGTATATTTTGTTGTAAGTTGGGATTGATCATCCAAATTTCGAACAGACTCAATCTGCTCATTACCTTCTATCAATTTTAATTCTGGATAAACTGTTTTCCAATTTTCCGTAATTGGATTTACATCAAAATCAACTGGCCACATATCGTTTGAATAAGGTAATCCATAATATTCATCAAAGCCTTGCTGCAATGGAAGAAACTCGATTTGACTGCCCAACTGCCATTTGCCAATAATTCCGGTTTTGTATTTTCTTTTCTTTAGAAGCTTTGCAATATTTTCTTCTTTAGGATTTAATCCAATTGTTGAACCTGGAAATAAAGCTCCACGAATACTTACTCTTTCTGAATAACATCCGGTTAGCAATGCAGCACGAGATGCACTGCACACAGCTGTCGCTACATGAAAATCTGTAAACTTAATTCCTTCTAGACCCATTTTATCAAGATTTGGAGTTGTATATCCTTTGGCACCATAAGAGCCAAGATCGGCATAACCCATATCATCTGCAAAGATGATTATAATATTGGGATATTCTTTTTCAGATAAAAAATTAAATGAAGTTAAATATGGAGCTAGAGCCGCCAAAGAAATTCCGGAACCAACATCTTTTATAAATTCCCTTCTCGAAATATTTGACATTAATTCTCTCCAAGTAATTCTTTGACAATGATATGAAACTATTTTACGGTAATTTTTTCTCTCAATCTAATATCTTTAGATGAAGCACCAATCATTATTTGAAAATCACCGGGTTCAACAACTTCATTTAAATCTTTATCAAGCATGGTTAGTAATTCAGGTGTAATTTCAAATTTAATTTTTTTTGTTTCCCCAACATTAAGATGAACTCTTTGAAATCCTTTTAATTCAATGATTGGTCGGGCAACTGAAGCAAATAAATCTTTTATATATAATTGGATTACT
>JBGSKB010000385.1:0-1526 GCA_041741395.1 Melioribacteraceae bacterium | reverse complement strand
CGGAATCTCCTCTGAAAAGATGAAATGTGTCCATGATTAAGCAAGCATCGGAATCATTAGTATCTAATGCAATGCCAGCCGCTTGTCCAAATTGATGAATACCTTTAAAAAAACCAACAAATTCAAACGCAACAATAATTCCAAATTCTTCTTTCCCAATTTTTAATAATTCCTTATAACGTTTAATTCCAATTTGCGGATCGAAATCAATTCTATCTGGAGCCGGAATTGCAGCAACATATTTTGAACCAACATCGGTACTTCGGCGCATTCGTTCTTTTGTTTTTGGAAGCGATTCTTTAAATTCATTTTCATACAAAGGCATGCAGTCCCAAAGCCCAATTATATTGGGAACGAACAACCCTTTTTCTTTAATTTGAATCCCTAGCTCCTTTAAATTTCCTCCATCACTTTCATAACCTTCTAATTCATTTATCCAAATTTCAATTCCATCATAACCGGCTTTTTGTGATGCATTAATTTTTTCTTCTAAAGTTGCGGGTCTAATTGTTGAAGTATTTAAACAAATTGGCCAAAGATGTTTTAAACTATTTTTTGAAAAATTTTTTGCATAACTAATATTTACACCGGAAACCATAGCAGTTCCGGCTAAAGATGCTATCTGAATAAATTTTCTTCTATCCATATATTTAAAAGTAACTTATTAGTTTATAAATTTTTTATTTCAATATTTTTCCATCTGATTTTTATTCCACCACCGCTGTGAATTTGTAAAGCAATAAATCCGTATCCTTCGCCAATTTTACTATCAGTAAAATCAATCATTTGCTCACCATTTAAAAATGTTTGTACATTATCATTCATTGCACGAATTACCATTTTATTCCATTGCTCTTCTTTTAGAATATTTTCTTTTTCATCCGGAACTTGAACCAACCAACCTCTTCCATAAGATTCATATATTCCACCAGTATCATGATTTGGCGGAGCAACTTCAACTTGCCACCCGCTTATTTTAATTCCTTCAATTGATGAACGAAAAAATACTCCGCTATTTCCGTCTGACTCTTGCTTAAATTCAAGCGACAATTCAAAATTTTTAAATTTATCAGTAGTGCTTAGATAACCATATTCTTTATCCGGACCGCTTTCACATATTAATTCACCATTTTCAACGTACCACTTTTCTGTACCGTGAATATTCCAACCGGATAAATCTTTTCCGTTAAAAAGATTTATTTTTTCAGAATCTTGAACAACATTTTTGCATGAACAAGAAAAGAAACATATCATAATTGCAACAGACAATGTGACTAATAAAATTTTCTTCATATAAATTATCCTCTTAATTAGAGTTTTTTAATTTTAATATTACGAAACCAAATACTGTTTCCATGATTTTGCAAACCAATTTTTCCACTTTTTGAAAGTCCATAATTTGGATAATCTTTCCACTTAGAATTTTGAACTAACTTTTTCCAATTATTTGTCCAACGTTTAAATTCAACAATTTTTTCACCATTTAGAAAATGTTCAACGAGAGAATTTTTTACAATAATTCTACT
>JBGSKB010000384.1:0-6226 GCA_041741395.1 Melioribacteraceae bacterium | reverse complement strand
GAAGACGAATATGCAAAATGGGCATTGAGAAAAATATATTATGCCGAACATGACTATAAATTAAATTATGGAAAATTTACAAATGATTTTAATAAACTAAAGATTAAAGATTTTCAAGTACATGAATCATATATTTGGCCGCCTAAAATAAATACATCATCAACACAATTTGAGGCAATTCTAAAAAGCAAAGATGAGGAAAAGGTTTTTATTATTTATCAAGATGGTTTA
The DNA here is from genome assembly GCA_041741395.1 of Melioribacteraceae bacterium. Classification (GTDB taxonomy): domain Bacteria; phylum Bacteroidota; class Ignavibacteria; order Ignavibacteriales; family Melioribacteraceae. Next base: position 5,995 of record JBGSKB010000384.1, on the reverse strand, counting down.
GTAAAGAAACAGAAAGTAACAAAAGAGAATTAAAATGAAAAAAAATATAGTCTCATTATTATTTTTAGTTTTATCGTTAAATATTTTTGCTCAAGAAAAACTAATAGTTTCTGAAGGGTTAGCAATAAAAATTAATCCTCCCGGAAGAAGAAGTTTATCACAAATAGATCCAATAGAATCAAAAATTGTTAATGGTAGTTGGACTGAGCCAAAAGAAAATGAACTTTTTAAATTTGATTCAATAAGTACAAATTGGAGATCTGTAAAAGCAGATAAAGACGGTTGGATTTCTGATACAAATATGAATGGTTCATATTTTTATTATAAATATGAATCTGAGAATGATAAAATTATGCTGCTTCAAGGACACACATATTATAACGTATTTATTAATGGTGAACCAAGAATTGGAAATGTTTATGGAGTAAAAGAAAATTACGAAAGTTGGGAACCAAATTTTAATAATTCATATTTGCCGGTAAAAATTAAAAAAGGGAAAAATGAATTTCTTTTTCAAGTTAATAGTGGAAGAATGAAAGCTGTTTTGCAAGAATTAAAATCAGCAGTTTTTTTTAACACAAATGATAATACTTTACCTGATATTTTTAAAAATGAACCGTATAATAATTTTGGCGGAATTGTTGTTATAAATGCTCAAGATAAAACATTAAAAGGTGCAAAAATTAAAGTCACCAATCAAGATGGGGAAGAAACAATCACTGATGTTCCACAAATAATTCCAATTTCAGTTAGAAAAGTAAAATTTAATTTCAAAGGGAAAGCAAAAAATTCTGGTAAAGAAGAATTGAAAGTTCAGCTATTTGTGGATGGAAAAGTTACTGATGAAAAACAAATTACTTTAAATTGTGTAAATAAATTAGATGCATACAAACAAACATTTATTAGCTCAATTGATGGAAGTGTTCAATATTATGCAGTAAAACCATCTACAAATATTGATCCTTCTGAGAAGCAAGCATTATTTTTATCTGTTCATGGTGCAAGTGTGGAAGCAATTAATCAAGCTAGTTCTTACTCAAATAAAGAGTGGGGAAATATTGTTTGTCCAACTAACAGAAGACCGTATGGATTTAATTGGGAAGACATCGGAAGAATTGATGCATTGGAAGTTTTGGAAATTGCAAAGCAAAAATTCAATGTTGATGAAAATAGAGTTTATCTTACTGGTCATTCAATGGGCGGACATGGAACTTGGTATTTAGGTGCAAACTATCCGGATCAATTCGCAGCAATTGGACCAAGCGCCGGATGGATTTCTCTTTGGAGTTATAGATATGGTAGAGACAATATCAATCAAATTAGCGAAATGGAAATAGTTTATTCTAAAGCTGCTAAACAAAGTGATACTTATACGTTGGCACCAAATTATTCTCAGTTAGGTATTTATATTATTCATGGAAATGCTGATAGTGTGGTTAGTCCTTTTCAAGCAAGGAGCATGATTAGAACTTTGGAAACTTTTCATAAAGATTTTGAATCACATTTTGAACCTGGTATGGAACATTGGTGGGATATTGACACTGTAAAACCCGGGACTGATTGCGTCGACTGGACTCCGCTATTTGATTTCTTTTCAAAACACTCTAGACCTTTAAACCGAATTAAAAAATTATCATTCACTACAGCAGCTCCTGGGATAGCTTCAAAAAATTATTGGGTTACAATTGAACAACAAAACGAACTTTTTGAATTTAGCAATATTGATATTGAATTCATTCCTGATGTAAATATTTTCAGAGTAAAGACAAATAATATAAAAACATTTTCAATTGATGTAAACTATTTGGAATTATCTCATAATACAAATCTTAAATTTGAAATAAATGATAAAATACTTGAAGGAAAAACCTCTGGAGAAAAAATTTATTTATCTAATAACAACAATAGTTGGGAAATTATAAATTCAATAAATCCTTCAGAAAAAAATCCCAAAAGATTTGGATCTTTTAAGGATTTATTCAGAGATAATTTAGTACTTGTATATGGAACAAATGGTACCAAGGAAGAAAATGACCAAATACTTGCTAAAGTAAGATATGATTCAGAAATGTTTTGGTATGTTGGAAATGGAGCATTTGAAATTGTTTCTGATATTGAATTTAATTCTGAAAAATATAAAGATAATAACATATTACTTTACGGCAATAGTAAGCAAAATAAAATATATAATCAGTTTCTGAGTGAATCGATAATAAAAATAAATAATGATGAAATAGTTATTGGAAATAAAAATGTTAATGGTGAAAATTTAGCATGCTATTTTGTATATCCTAAAAAGGGGAGTGATAAAAATCTTATTGGTGTGATTGCTGGAACCGGAAAGGATGGAATGAAATTGTCATATTTACGACCCTACCTAAAACCCGGTTCTTCATTTCCGGATGTAACTATTTTCAATCCAGAAATTTTAGTTAGTAAAGAAAAAGGAGTAAGTGCAGTTGGCTTTTTTGGTAATGACTGGTCAGTTGAAAAAGGTGAATTTATTTTTGAATAAATAAAAATTAATCACAAAAAAAGAGTTTTAATTGAAATTTATTTTTTTTTCGATTTGGTTTTTAATTATTAATCAATCTAATATCAATTTAGCACAAAATAAATTCCAAACCAATGATTTAGTTTTTAATTCAATCATCGATTCCCTTGGTATTTATGTAGAAAATTTCAATTTTAATCCGGATAATTTATTCCCAAAAAAGGAATGGAAAGGAAATTGGATTTGGTTGAATGAAGATAAATACCACGACTATCAAGAGACTTTTTCTACATGGATCAACAATGATCCTAAAAGGAATAAAAAATATAGAGCATTATTTAGAAAAAAATTTACTATTGATGATTTACCGGAAATAGCGGTTTTAAATATTACCGGTGATGTTTCATTTAGAACCTACCTTAATAATGAATTGATTTGTCAAGGTCCGCCTAATATTGGTAGTGATTATGATGATAAACTTCCTCCGGAGTATTGGTTTTTTACTTCGCATGAAATACTTAACGAAATAGAAATTGGTGAAAATGTTTTAGCCGTTGAAGTATTTTCCTTTGATTTAGTTTTATCTGAAACAACTTCCGGAAAAGGCAAATTTATTTGTGATCTTGATATTGGATCAAATCAAACATTAATTTTTACAGATTCAACTTGGAAATGTAAACTTGATACAAGCTATACAAATATTAATGATGTTTTTGCCTTTAATTCAAATAACGAATCAAATAGTTGGAAAGAGAAAAATTTTGATGATGAAAAATGGTTATATGCATCTGTAAAAAATGAAAAAATTCAAGATTTTTTAGTTCAAAGTGAAATTCCCATAACTTTTAATCAGAAAATTGAATCAGTAAAAATTATTGAAACAATTAACGGAAGTAAAATTATTTTTAGTAAAAACGATTTATTAAATAGAACTTTTCACAATTCAGAATTAAAATTGGATTTCGGTAAAAATGGATCCGGATTTTATTCATTCAATTTAACGGCCAATAAAAATGATACAGTAAAAATTTTCCCAATTGAGAAAAGCAGATCAAATAGACCTTTTATTTATATCTGCAAGGATGGGAAGAATGATTTTAAAATTCCATACATAAATATTTTTAGATATCTAACTTTGCAAATCTCTTCAACGAAAGGAATAAAAATAAATTCATTGGATTTTAAATATTCATCTTATCCGGTTTCTTATAATGGAAGTTTTACCTGTTCTGATGAATTTTACACACAGTTATGGGGTATAACTCGCTGGACGACACAAATGTGCATGCAAAGTTTATATTTGGATTCACCTTTGCATCAAGAACCAATTGCTTGCACCGGCGATTATTTAATTGAATCTTTATCGAATTATTATGCTTTTGGCGATCGATGGTTAACCCGACAAGATTTAATAAAAACTGCTAAAATGCTTGAGAAGAATAATTATGATATGTTTCATACAAGCTATTCACTTCTTTGGGTTCAATGGTTAGCAGATTATTATAGATATACTGCCGATTCTGAATTACTTAAAGAACTTGTGCCTCATGTTAATAAATTAAATGAACTATTTAAAACTTATCTTGATGAAAAATGTTTATTGACCCAAGCACCCGATTATATGTTTATGGATTGGATAAAGATTGATAAATTTAATGTTCATCATCCTCCGGCAGTTATCGGGACCGGATATCTTACAGCTTTTTATTATAAATCCTTAATTGAATCAGCAAAATTAAATGAACTTCTTGGGAATAGTTTAGAAAAAGAACAGAATCTAATTCTAGCTGAGAAAATAAAATCAGCAATAAATAAATATTTATGGGATGAAAAAAAAGAACTTTATAAAGATGGAATTCCATTTTTAAGTAAAGTTAAAAAGCATTATTGGCTACCAGAAGATGAAGATATTGTAACTTATAGTCCACATGTAAATACACTTGCAGTTTTGTATGATATTGCGCCCAAAGTTAAACAAGAAACGATAATAAATTATGTGATTTCTCAAGACAAAATCGATTTACAACCATATTTCACTTATTACGTTCTATCAGCAATTGTCCATATTAAAAAATTTAATTCGTATGGTTTGAATCTACTTTACAAATGGAAAAATGGTATCGACATAGAAACTTATACATTAAAAGAAAATTGGCAAAATGAAACTGAATTTGGATATGTTGGAGATTATAGTCATGCTTGGGGAGGTTCTCCTTTATATTTTATGTCGAGTATAATTCTTGGTATTACGCCAGAAAAACCCGGATATAAGATTATTAGATTTACACCTTTTGTAAATGAGAAAATAACTTGGGCTAAAGGTGAAGTTCCGATAGATAATATTAATAAAGTTGAAGTTAATTGGGAAAAAGAAGGAAATAGTATTTATAAATACACAATAAAAATCCCAAAAAATTATTCTGCAGTTTTAGTTCATCCAGAAGAGTTTGATGAATATTTTTACTCAATCAATAATATTAAAAAAGGATATGCAAAAGATAATTTAGAACTTTCTGATGGTAAATTTGAAATTGAGTATAAAAAAGACAATCATTAAATACTAAAAGGGAAAATACTCTAAATATCTTTTTGTTTATAAGACTTCAAATTTATCCAGCCCCAAAACTATAAAAAATGAAAATGTAAAAAGTAAAAATTAAGTTATAAAAATTATGCAATTTCATTTCCCACAAAAATCTTTTGCTCTTAATTATCGCCAAGCGCTTCCATCTTAAATTTTTGCAATTCGGGAATTGTATGCTCAATCTTCATTATTTCTTCAATTCGTGTAACAATTTCTGGGTTTTGATCTGCAATATTTTTTTCTTCTTTTATATCATTATTTAAATCATAAAGTTCAATTTCTAAATTGCCCTTTAAAATATCTTTTCTAATTGCTTTGTAATTACCAATTCTTACCGCTTGCTGACCACCATATTCTGGAATTTCAAAATAAAGGAATTCATGTTGTTCTTGTTTTTTCCCAAGTAATGTAGACAAGAAACTAATTCCATCAATTTTAGCGGAAGTTTTAATATTATTAATTTCACAAATTGTGGGTAAAATATCCCAGAATGCAGAAATGTGATTTGATCGTGAATTACCCTTAATTTTATTAGGCCAAGATGCAATAAATGGAATTCTAATTCCACCTTCATACAGAAATCCTTTTCCTCTTCCATATTCACTATTAAAAATCCCGCCGCTGTTAAAGAAAACCGGATCAGCTCCACCGGCAAATGATGAACCATTATCGCTTGAGAAAATTATTAAAGTATTTTCATAAATATCTAATTTCTTTAGTTTAGCAATAAGTTCACCAACTTGTTCATCAAGATAAGAAATCATAGCTGCATAAGTTGCTCTTGGATAACGTGCGGGAAAGTATCCATTACTTCCATCATAGGGCTTTTCATCTCCAAATTTTTTAACATAATAATCAATCCATTTTTGTGATGCTTGCAACGCAACATGAGGGATTGTTGAAGCATAGTAAAGAAA
>JBGSKB010000383.1:0-6632 GCA_041741395.1 Melioribacteraceae bacterium | reverse complement strand
AGAAAAAGGAAAGAAAGAAAATTTGAAAAGGAAAATGCCAGCAAGTTAACAAAGAAAATTGATTTATTGAGTTCGCAGCTAAACACTAAAAATAGAGAACTAACTTCAAAAGCGTTAATGATTTCCAGCAATAATAAAACTTTTCACGAAATCGTTACAGAAATTGATGAATTTTTAATTGATGAATCCAATGATAAAAAGAAAATAAGACAGTTAAAGAATAAACTGCAAAGTATTTCTGAAGAAGAAAGCTGGAAAGATTTTCTTCAGCATTTTGAAGAAGTTCATCCCGAATTTTATAAAAAAATTACAGAAAAATTTTCAAGTCTATCTTCAAGCGAACAAAAAATTTGTGCGTTTTTAAAAATGAATTTAAACACAAAAGAAATTGCTCAAATTACAAATCAAACTACAAAAAGTGTTGAAGTTGCAAGAACCAGAATTAGAAAAAAACTTGGAATTGATCACAACGAAAGTTTAACGCAAGCAATTCATAATTTGTAACTCCCGCGAAAAAATTAACTTCATTATTTAACAAAATTAGCTAAGAGTGTTTTTGAAGCCACACTTGAGTGGTATTGTAGGTTGTTGAGTGTTGACCAGCCCATATTTCCCACCGTACATTTATCCAAGTCAATTTTGAATTAAAATCTGCATAACATAATTGTGAAACAAGTATAAACTAAAGCTTTTTGATTATGTGAAGTAAAATTTGTTTTGAGGTAAATAATTCAATGATTTTTTGGAAAACGGAAAATAAAATTGAAATAGATCTCATCCATTGTGAAAGTCGTGATTTTAAAGGTGTAACTGAATTTTGGTTTAAGACAAATAGAAAAATTGCAAATCTAAAAGTGATGATTAAAGTTGCTGAATTTGTTGATATAATTTCCGGAATTGATTCAATTTCAATAAAAAAAAATGAATGGATGTTTTTGGTTGGATATGAAAATGTTAAAGAAAATCAAATCTGGAAATTTACATTTTCAGGAAACTTGAATGGAACTAAGGAAATTTTTAAATCAATAATTGAATATAAAACTTAGAATGAAATTATTATAAAGGGAAGAAATGATGGGTTTATTGAAATTAAAAATTGTTTCAATTTGTTTTATCCTGATCATATTACTTTTTTCCGTTTTCATGAACGCAAAAGAAAATGATGAAAAAAACATTGTAGAAAAAAAATCATTACCTAAAAACATATCAGAATTAAAAGCATTAATTCAAATTTCTGAAACAAATGACTTTTCTCAGAAATACAGTTATTCAGATTTTATTGAAGACAAACGAGCAGAAAAAAATTACAAATCACCGTGGCTCGCATTTTTTCTATCGTACATTTTTCCCGGCGGTGGGCAATGGTATAATGGTGATTACACCAAAGCTCTTATTATGGAGGGATTGGTAGCCGTAGGCTTGGGGGCATTCATAGCTGCGGCGATGTCTACAAATTTTGATAGTGAAAACAATCCAGAATACATTGATGCACTTGGATATACCGGAGCAATTGTTGGTGGATCAGCATGGCTTTGGTCAATTATTGATGCACCAATTTCAGCAAATATAATTAATGATGAAATTATTGCCAACTATTCAATTAGCAAAAGCATTCTTGAGATAGATAATTACAAAATGAAATTGTCTGCTGGAAAATTTAATTACAGGTATAATATAACTTTAACAATCAACTATGGGTTATGAATACAGTTGAATAGAAATTAAAACGAGTTGGTTATGAATAAAATATATTTAATCATTGTAACAATAATTGCACTTTTTTCTTGCTCAAATAGTTCAGAAAACACTGAACCTAAAGAATTAAAACAAATTGAAAAAGGAAAAACTGAAACAGCGAAGAACAATAAACCAGCAATAATTTTTGAAAGAAAATCGGAACCTAACGAAAATGCGTTCAGTATTTTAGTACCAAAAGGATGGATTACAGAAGGCGGAATTTATAGAGTTAATGCAATTCAAAATGGACCTTCAAATGCAATTGCTGCCAAATTAGATTTTTCCATTAAAAAAGATAGAGAAGGAAGCATAATGATAAGATGGCTGCCGGATGTTTTATTCTTTGATGCAAGATATAGTCCAGCCGGACAAATGGGCTTGTTTCCCGAAGGAAGTAATTATCAAGGAATGACGGTTTATAATATTATGTCTGCCGAAAATTTTATTCATCGAATTGCTTTCCTATACGCGCATACAAATGCTCATAATATTCAAATTCTCGAAAAAAAAAATATGCAAAAGTTTGCTGCAAATTATGAGGCAAGAGTTAAGAAAACTATGCCTTATTTAACAATGAGTTACGATGCTGCATTTCTAAAAATAAGATATAGTGAAAATGGAAAAACCCTTGATGAATTCATGTTTACAATAATAGAAAATTGGGGGCAGCTCGGTGCTGGAACGTGGGGAAATAAAGAAACTTTTCTTGTCAGAACCCCAGTTGGAGAAATAGAAAACTGGGAATCAATATTTGGCATAATTCAAAACTCAGCTAAATTAAATATTAACTGGTTAATTGGAGAAATAAAAGGACAAGCCGCAAGAGGTCAAATTTTAATTGATACACAAAAAGAAATTCAAAGAATAGGAAGAGAGATAATTGAACATAAGCAGAAAACTAATGCGGAAATTAATAATGATATGTTCTTAACATTAACACAGCAGGAAGAATATGTTAATCCATACACAAATGAAATTGAAACTGGAACAAACCAATGGAAACACAGATGGGTTAATCAAAGTGGTGATGTAGTTTATAGCGATTATGAAGATTATGATCCGAACATTGATATAAATATAAATAGAACTGACTTCAAGAGGACTAATATCAGAAAGAGATTTCCAAATTAAGAAGTCAATAACTTAAAATAAATAACCCATATAAGGAGATTAAAATGAAAAAAGTAACATCTATTTTCTCAATTCTTTTCATAATTATTTTAACCAATATTTCGTTTGGTCAAGGAATTAAAATTGGACCCAGAATCACTGGTAATATGAACATTTTCAATCAAGATGGACTTACTGGAACTTGGAGTGGGATTGGAATTGGTATTGGTGGTGCAGTTGATATAATGTTTACTCGCTCAATAGGGATACTTACCAATATAACCGTATTTGATATGAAAAATTTTTCATTTTCGCAAACACAAGGAACCACAACACAAGAAATATCATTCTCACATTCATATTTAACAATTGATCCATTATTTAAAGCTGAGTTCAGCGGGTTTTATTTAGTTGGCGGAGGCTCTTTGGGTGTTAAATTGAGCGCAAGTGGTGAATCCAATACTATTGTTACAGGTCAAGCTGCAAATATCCAGCCTGTAAATATTGAGACGAAATCTGTAAAATTTGATCTTGCTGTTGGAACCGGATATAACTTCAAAGTTTCTGAAGATGTTACACTTGGTTCAGATTTTATAGCATATATTCCACTTTCAAATACTTTTAATACTCCGGGAAGAAGTAACAGTCCTTTATCTTTGAAACTTGGTGTATCAGTAAAATTTAATATAAACTAAAGGTGAAAAAATGAAGAAAATATCTTCTATAATTTTAATTTTTATCATGGCTCTTATTATTTCATGCGATGATGATGCAACAACTGGTAGTATTACCGATCCTTTTGGTATCGGTGGAATAGGCGGTGGAACTGGTAATGTAACATTTACTATTGGTTCCCAACAAGGTGAACAAGGTGGAATATTGTTCTATTGCACTCCAAGTGTTGATGTAAAAGTTACAAAAGTTACATGTAGTTTACCGGCTCAAAATTTTACTGATGTTGTTGAAGGTGACGGTACAACGGTTTTTAATGCAAATTCTGCTTATGGTATTGAAGAATACACAGGGGTTGGATCTGGTCAGCAATGGACTTTTAAATTTGAAGGAACTATTGCAAACAACAATCAAGCATTTAATGTTACTTCAAATTATACAGTTCCGTAAAGGTATTTTTCGAGCGGCTATTTAAATAATAGCCGCTTCAATTTATTTACATGGTTCAAATTCTGGATCAAGTTCCATTGCGATAGTTTTCATGGAATCAACTTTTACTTTGATTCGATCAATCAATTTATTGAATTCTTGCGAACTTTTAATATTTTCCATATAAGGATAAATTAGGAAATCTTTATATTCCGTCCAGCCTCTTTCAACAGCTTCTTTTAACCAATTTATTGAATTTGTATTTTCACCTAAAATGGCATACATATCTGCTAATATTTTTGCATTTATATTTGGTTTATTCGGATTGGTTTTTTCATCTTCCAAATAAAGAGTTAAATCTTTTTTAATGTTTTCATTCCCTTCTTTTTGCTGATTTAATTTTATCAAAACATATCCATACTGATATTCAAATTGCGAATTAGATAATTTAAATGTTTGCTCAAAATATTTTTTAGATTGAATATAATTTTTTTTAATAAGTTCTAATTTTCCGCCAAGAAATTGCGTGTGTATATAATTTGGATAAAGAGAAATTAATTTCTTAAAATATTTATCGGCATTCTCCAAATCATTTTCTAATAAAAAATTTTCAATTAAATAAAGCAAAACCATTCTGCTCTCTGGTTCAATTTTAAAAGCATTCTGAAACCATTTTAATGCTAATTTAGTGCAGTCAAATTTTCTGTAAATTCCGCCTAAGACTAAATATCCAAAGATATCGTTTGGTTTTAAAATTATTGATTGCTTAACTAATTTATATGCTTGATCAAGTAAACCATTATTATAATAAAGAACTCCCAAATTATAGATGGATCCAGCTGCGCTTGGATTTAAACGAATTGACTCTTCGTAATGATATTTTGCTAATTTAAAATCACCTTGTGCTTCATAGCTTTTTGCTAAAGAAGAATGTCCTTCGGATAAATTAGGATTTAATTCCAGAGATTTATTGCTCATCGCAATTGCAGAATCTTGCCAATCAGGTGAATAAAAATATCTTCTCACTTTTTGATCATATGCAGAAGCTAAACATGCATAAGCTAAAGAATAATTGGAATCAATATTTAAAGCTTTTTTATAAAACTCAATTCCCTTTTCGTTATCTTCATCAGTTAATTTTTCGACTAATTCTCTTCCTTTTAAAACTAATGCATAAGCTTCAATATTATTTGTTGGTTTTAGTTCAATTAGTAATTCTTCTTTGGGAATAAGTTTTGCTTCCAACTCTTTAGCAATTCTTTTTGCAATTTCAGCTTGAAGCTCAAAAATATCATCAATTTTTCTATCAAAAGTTTCAGCCCAAAGATGTTCATCATTTGAAGCATTAATTAGCTGAGCAGTTATGCGTACTTTATCATTAAATTTTCTTACACTGCCTTCTAATATTGATCCAGCACCCAACTCATCTGCAATTTCTGGAATAGTAAGTTTACTATTTTTAAATTTCATTATTGATGTTCTGGAAATAACTTGAAGCTCAGAAATTTTTGAAAGCTGTGTTAAAATATCTTCTGTAATTCCATCGCTGAAATATTCATCTTCTTTTGAATCACTCATATTTGTAAACGGAAGAACCGCAATAGTTTTTGCATTTATGGGAAGCAAATTAATTTTGCTCTTTTTAGAAATGAAATACGAAAATAATATTATACAAATTATAATTACAGAATGAATTATATATTCAACTTTTTTAATTTCTTGTGAACCTTCTTTTCCGTGAAACCAAGAAATAAAGAACACACTTATAAAACCAAAAAGAACAATAATTACAAGAATATCAAAAATGTATTGAGGAAAATTATATCTGGAGCTAAAAAGATTAACAAGCCCAATAATTGTTATAGCAGAACTAATATATATAGCCAGCCATTTTTTGATTTTTCTGTCTTTAATTTCTTTAAACAATTCCATTTAAATTGCTGTTTTTATTTCAATTATTTTATTTACAATCAAAATATTCTGGATATTTATTTTTAACTTCCGTTTGGAATGAATCTATCTTGCTCTGCATTTTAATAAGTAACATTTTATAGTTTGGTTCATTTCTTAGATTATCAAAATAAGGATAGAATTTAATTCTATTTATATCAGTAAAATTTTTACCAATTGCAGTCTTCCACCATTTAAAAGCATTCTCTTTATTATCTTCAATTGCATAAATTTCTGCCATTAAGATAAAATTCATAATTTTAGGATTAGGATATTTTTTTAAATATTCAAGATAACTTTCTTGTTCAGAAACCAAAATAGTTTTTGCATCATCATGCATATTTAATTTTTGTAAAATTTGTGCATAAAAATATTCTGGAGATGAATTTGAAATTTCCATATACCGATCAAAGTACTTTTTAGCTCTCAGATAGTTTTTTTGAACAGCTTCAATCCGTCCACCCAAAAACCAACCAAATACCCAGTTTGAATCATTTTTAATTGACATTTCAAAATATTTTTTTGCATTTTTTATATCATTAATATTCAAATATAAATCACCTAAATAGGATATTGAAAAAGGATAACTTGGATCTAATAATATTGATTTTTTAGCCCACAGAATGGCACTTTTGTTGCAATTCAAATTTTTGTAAATCATACTTACACTTAAATTTCCCATTACATTATCTGGGGCCAACTCATTTGCTCTAAGTATCCAATAAAATGCTTCA
>JBGSKB010000382.1:0-12680 GCA_041741395.1 Melioribacteraceae bacterium | reverse complement strand
AGCTTTTTATCTTTTAACCAAACTGCAGCAAATCTATCAAGATCGTGTGTTAATTGAAGTTTGAAATCCGAATCTTTAATTTCCCAATTTTTTACTGTTTCAATTAAATATGGAAAAAAATTATTTTTTATTTTATATGTTTTTCCAAGATATTGAACATTGCTTAGCGAAGTAGTTTCATTTGAATTTGAAAATAAACTCCAAACAACACAATCATTTATAAATTCATCTTCTAAAATTTTGCTTGGTTTTAAAAACTGATTTCTATCATTTAACCATGTTGGTTTAGGAATTTTTCTTACAGCAAAAAGGATTAAAGCTTTTTCAAAAATTTCTTTTGTAACAGTAAATGCTCCGGCGCTTACACTTGGCGAAGATAAAATTACAACATAATTTGCATTTTGAAAATCATTTCCTTTGCTGCAGATTGATGCTAAAAAATCTGTTCTTGCTCTATGTCTTGTATCTGTGTTATCTTCTTTAACCGTAATTCCATTGCTTAACGGAGGTAAAATAAAATCTTTTGAATTTTCCGGACGAGAAAACCAATTATTTAAAACTTCATTTTTATCAAGTAATCGTAAATGTTTTTCTCCAACTGTTTTCCCATCATCATTGCAAATATCTATTGTAATATTTTTGAGTTTTCTTTTTTCACTAAAATTCCAAATTAAAAATCCAATTGGATATTTGCCTTTAACTCCATGAAAAGTAGTTGATTTGAATAAAAATCCTTTTTCATATTTAAAATCAAAATATTTATCACGGAATTTAATGCTATCGGGTGCATTTAAATATTTTAGTTTTGAATACATTCCAAAATAAGTTTTTGAAGGCATTTCCTTAACAATTCTAAACATGAATTGAGCGAATAATTCTCTTTTTGCGTGGCCTATATTTTCCTTATCCATTAAAACTTCAATTCTTGTTTTGCTAACTCCTTTTTTTGATTCACCTTTTGCTCCACCAACTTGAGCGGTTGCAAAAGGTGGATTTATATAAACAATCCAAGTAATTGATTTATCATTTAATTCATCTCTAAGTTTTTCAGGTAATTTCCAATTAGGTTTAAAAGGAAGAGCATCTTTGTTAAATAAATATTCAATATCGTCATTCAGATAATCATACTGAAAACAAGTTGCACCGGGAAAAACTTTTTTTAAATGATCTGCTTCGCTTGCGTGCAAAGTGGAAAGATAAAGATATTGATAAGCTTCTGCCGGTAAATGATATTCCAAATTTCCGGTTCCGGCAGCCATATCCCAAATTCTATATTTGCCCGTTTTGTACCAATTTTTACCTAAAACATCTTCAAAATATCTTATGGCTTTTTTTGCAAAACGTAAAGGAGTATAAAATTCTCCTTCAAATCTTCTTTGGCTCTCGTCAGTTAATCTATCTAATTTTGCATGAATTCCGTTTATTGTTTCCGCTTCTTCAACATAATTATATAAATTCCAGAAATACTCATAATCATTCATTAATATTTTTTGAGTTTTGGAATTTTTATCTTCAAAAGTAAAAACAACACGACCACTTTCTTTATCAATTATTATTTTTTCTCTTTGAATATTTGCGAGAAAGTAATAAGATTCTTTGTAACCATTTATAATATATTTGCCTATAATTTCACGCCAATGTTCAAAAACAGCCTCAAAATTTTCTTCATTAATAATTTTTTTATCTGCAAACTCCAACAAAAATTGAGGATTTAAGCAAGTCCTTAAAAGTTTATAAAAAACAGTGTGTTCGTTTTTGTTTGAAACTTTATAAATGTGAAGTTTTTGAGTTTCGGGTTCTTTAACAATATGATCAACCAATTTGGGATCGGGTTTACTTGGCGGTCTTTCCCAATCGTAAGAATCATTTGAATAATAATTTATCCATTTATTTGTTTCTGAAATTACCGCTTCGTTTTTATCTGCAAGGCAAATGTAATACGGAATTTTCTTTTCTATTTCTTCATATTTTAGTCTTCTAACATAATAAAGAGTTTGAGCTAATATTGTTGCAAGTGCTTTAAGATTAATAAAGTTTTTATCAAGCTTAAATTCAAACAAAACTTTTGATGTGTATAAATCATGTTTATCTGAAGTGTCATATTTTATCTTGAAGTATTCAGCATAAATTGATTTAACTGTTTCTTCAGTTTTTGCTTGAGAAAGTCTGAGTTTAAAGTTTTCAAAAGTCATAATTCTTTAAAGTTATTCGGGTGAGTTAAAATTAATCAAAATTTTAATTATAAAAGAATGATTATAAATTACTTTTGTTGAACTGCAGTATGGTCATAATGATTTGTTATTTCATTCAATTTCTAAATCATATTTTGCAAGCAAACCCAAAATATTTACTGAAGAAAATTTAGCTTTGGTAATTTTATTTATTTCCGGATCAATTACAAAATTGTACGAAGTTCTAAAATCAGCTTTTGTTAAAATTGTGTTTGTAAAAGCTGAATTGGTAAAATCACAATTATCAAAAGTTGATTTGGAAAAATCAGTTTCGGTAAAATCTGCTTCGTGGATTTCACAATTTTTAAATTTCGTATTTGGAATTTTCATTTTGTAAAATGAAGAAAAATTCAATTTACATTCTTGAAATGAAAAAGAAATTAGTAATTGGTTGCAATCTTCAAAATGAAAACCTAAAAATTTACAGCCAACAAATTCAATATTTCTAAAAGAAGTATCATAATTTTTAGCGGATGAAAAATCGCTGTTTCGGAATTTGCATTCAATAAAATTTATTTTGCTTAAATCAGTATTACTAAAAATGCAATTTGTAAAAACACAGTTTTCGTAATTACTGAATTTCAATTTTGATTTGGAAAAGTCAATATTTTTAAACTCATGGTTTTCAGAAATTTTCGAATTCATTTGAGTATTTTTTTGAAAAAATATTTATAGAATTGAAAGCTAAGGTAGTAAATTTTTACAAAATTATAAACAACAAGAAAAACAATTTGTAAAAAATAAAATTCTCTATCTGCTATTTATTTTTGTAACCACGCTCGAAACAGTGAATGTAGTATATTTTGTTCCAGCTGTATAAGTTCCATTCTCATATAATCCGTCATTTACATCTCCGTTTGAACTTCCGCCAGTGTAAACATTGTAAGTAGTTCCAGTTGTTAAATTTGGAGATGAAAATGCTATTGATTGATAATTTTTTATTGGTTTAAAAGTTATCAATTCACTTCCGGCATTTGTTTGAATGTTGAATAATGTTCCGGCACTAATTGTAGATGTAAAGTTAAGCAATAAAGAATTTTGTGTAGATGAAGTTCCGGGAGTTTGTGCCATTCCGGAACTTCCGGCGGCGATTATAAACCCTCCGCTAATTTTAAAAACTCCATCATAATCAATTGCACCGTTATTATTTGAGGTTGGTCCATGAACAACAACTTTTCCATCTGTCATATAAACTGAGCCATTTGCATCAATTCCATCACCCGTAGAATTTATGGATACGTATCCGCCATTAATGTAAATATAATAATCACCCGAAGCTGAAGATCCTCCGCCTGGTCCGCCCCAACCGGAACCGTCATTTCCCCCGGCAACATTTAATCCGTCATCACTTGAAACAATATGAATTTCTCCGCCGTTTATTATTACAACAGAGCTTTCAATTCCTTCATAAGATTTGGAAATATTAATTTCGCCATTATTAATTTCAATTGTTGAATCTGCATGAATGCCGTCATCCATTGATGAAATAGAAAAAGTTCCGTTATTTATTGTTAAACTTTTGTTTGAATGAATTGCATCATCTGCCGTGTTTATATCAAAAATTCCTTCATCAATAATAATATTAACTAATCCCTTTATTCCTTTTGATGAAGTTTCGGTTGTATTGGTTCCAGTAGTTTTTAATATAAAAGTTCCGTTTGAAATTAAAACATCAGTAGTTGCATTAATTGCATCGCCAATAGCGGAAATATCGAATGTTCCATTTTCAATTGAAATATATCCGTAAGTTGAGTTTGAATCATTATCAGATTTTAATCCATCACCGTTTGATATTATTTCAATTTTTCCGTCTTTAACAATTAAATAATTTTTTCCTCGAATTCCATCATCAACTGCGGTTACATTAATGTTTCCGCTTTTTACAATTAATCCATCTTCGCTTGTAATTCCATCATTATAATTTGCGTCAATTGTTAGCGAACCATTTCCATAAATTGTTAAATCATCATTACTGAAAATAGCCGCATTCGGTTCATCAATTTCGGCACTTTCAAAAATGTAATTTGATCCATCGATTAAATTATTTTGTGAATTATCTGCCAGAACTATTAGAGTTTTGGGAGAATTTAATATGAAAATCGGCGCGCTTGTAGCATTAGTAATTTCAACATTATTTAAAATAATTCTTACAATTTCGTCAGCATTTATTGATGCAGATTTTTCCAAATTATTAACATTTGTTAAATCACTTTCATCAATATTAACAATAATTTGCCCGTTATTTAGGGTTCCACTTAATTCGTAATTTCCCAATGAATTAATAGTTAAAGTAGTTCCGTTTATTGTAAAACCAGATGAGGAATTAAAATTAATAGAATTTCCTGAAAAAGTTATTTTGCGAGTTGTTGATTCATCCCAAATATAATCAGATTCTTCCTCATGATCGCCGCCAAGTGTTAATGTTAATAATTCAACTGTGCTGTTGCTTCCATCATTACTTTCAATCTCATTATCATTTGTTTCTGTGGGATTTTCAGCAACGTTGCAGCTTATACATGTAAGAAATATTAGAATTGTTATGAAAAAATTTATATCGATTTTATTAAGCAATTAAATTTCCTATTATTTTAAAAATTTTGACATCTTGATATAAGGATTGGTTTAAAAATAATTTAGGTCAGAATTTTGGTATCAAATTAAAAAATCACTCTGCAGGAAATATATTTATTTGTTTTTGAGGAATGTTCCAAATGTTATTTTCTAAATTAATACCGCCATTCATTTGTTCTTGAACAACCCTATCAATAATAAAAACACCAATTTTTGCCATATTGTTGAAATTATCAATTCCATCATTCGGGAAATTTTGTCTGGTTCTATGAATATTGTATTTTTCAGAAAACTTGCGATTAAAAATTCTTTCAATTTCATCTTTACCAAGAATAAAACCTAAAAATCCACCCCAAGTTGATGTTGGATTATCAGAATCCCAACCGGCAAGAGTTCCAATTTTAATTGTTTCTATATAATCGCCACCGCCATAAAGCAAACTAATTATGCTTGATGCAAAATTAATTCCCGCTGCAAAGCATCCGTTGCAAGTTAAATTTTTAGAAGTAATATCATAACCATCCATTTGCTCAACTTGATAACGTTGATAAATTTCATCCCTTACTTTTTCCCATGGAATATTTTCTTCATATCTGCTTTTAATAAAATCATACATTTTTGCGGAATAAGAATTGTTGGGAAGACGCTTTCTCGCATTATCTGCCATCCATAAAATATTATCTTTCGGCAATTTATTTTTATCATATAAAAATGCAAGCGAATGCATAATTACATAATACTCAGAAATCCATTCCGCATTTTTTCTTGCCGTTGTTTGAATTGGAAGACGTGCAATTTTTAAAGCAATTTCCGGTTGAGTTGGCGCAAATAATCCAAAGATTTCTGTAGTAAGCTGGGCATCAATCATTTCAAAATCTGAATTATTTATTGGATCTCCAGTCTGCGGCGGAATCAAACCAATTTTCATTAAATCGAAGGCTTTTTGATTTGAAACCCAAAGAAAGTTTTCTTCTTCTGATTTAATATGTTTTAACCAGCCGTCTCTAATTTGTTCGCCGGTTAAAATACTGGTTTCATTTTTGTATAGTAAATGTTGATACATATATTCAATATCGGTATCATCATCAGAACCCCAAACACCATTTTCATCTTCAAAAACAAAATCAATTAATTTTGATGAATTGGTATCCATATCATCATTCCAAATATTTGGCTGATCTGGTTTTCCCCAATCTTCTCTTGTATAAAAAGGACCCGTTTGAATTTTTCCAATGTTGCCAATTTTATCCATTTCAGTTATTAAACCGGTCCAATTTGCAATTGATTGACCTAGCCAAAATCCGTATAATTTATCAAAATATTCTGAACGAGAAATCTTTATATCGGTTGATTGAGGAATATATTTTTCATATTCTAAACTGGGGTTAACCAAATTTTGATCTTCAATATTCTCAATAGTTTTGCATGAAGTCAAAACTAGAAAAAATATTAAAACAAAAATTTTGGAATTTATTTTGAATTCATAAAACATATTCTACCTTTAATAATTTTCATTATTTGAGGTTAACATAAATATTTATTTTGAAATTCAAAAAAGAAATTAAATGATAGGTGGTATAAGAATAAAAAACTCTCCCGTAAAAACGAGAGAGTTTAAAAGATTTACTATTCTTCGATTGTAGTTAAATCACCTTCCGGCAAGCCTTGTGCGCGTGCTTTCAAAACTCGGCGCATAATTTTACCGCTTCTTGTTTTCGGCAGAGAATCAACAAAAGTTACAGAATCTGGTTTTGCAATTGGTCCCATTTCGTGTCCAACATGATCTTTTAAACTTTTCTCAAGTTCCGAATCACCTTTAAATCCGGCTTTTAAAATTACATATGCGTGAATTGCATTTCCTTTTAATTCATGAGGAAGCGCAATTGCTGCAGCTTCTGCAACTTTTGGATGACTGACAAGAGCACTTTCAATTTCTGCAGTTCCCAAACGATAACCGCTAACTTTTATTACATCATCAATTCTACCGATAATCCAGACATATCCGTCTTCATCAATTCTTGCTGAATCTCCCGCTTTATACCAACCTTGTTTTTCATAATCTTTCCAATAAGTATTAATAAATCTTTCCGGATCGCCCATTACCGTTCTTGCCATTCCCGGCCAAGGATTTTTAATTACAAGTTTTCCTTCTTCACCGACTTTTGCCGGTTTACCTTTTTCATCAACAACCGCAATTTCATTTCCGAAAAATGGTTTTGTTGCTGAGCCGGGCTTTAGTGGAGTAATTGGCAAAGGAGTTATCATAAATCCTCCGGTTTCCGTTTGCCACCATGTGTCCATAATCGGGCATTTTTCATGTCCAATGTTTGTATAATACCATTTCCATGCTTCCGGATTTATTGGTTCACCAACAGAACCCAATAATCTTAATGAACTTATATCATGGCGTTTTGACCATTGGTTTCCAAATCTCATTAATCCTCTAATTGCCGTAGGAGAAGTATATAAAATTGTAATTCCATATTTTTCAATCATCTGCCACCATCTATTTGGATATGGATGATTTGGAGCTCCTTCATACATCATAATTGTTGTACCATTTATTAGTGGTCCATAAACAATGTAGCTGTGTCCGGTTATCCAGCCCGGATCTGCGGCACACCACCATCTATCTTCATCTTTAATATCAAAAACCATTTTATGAGTTGTTGCTGTATAAACGGAATAACCGCCATGCGTGTGAACCAATCCTTTTGGTTTGCCGGTTGTCCCGGATGTATAAAGAATAAACAGCATATCTTCAGCATCCATAACTTCGGTTTCGCATTTATTGTTTGAAATTGGGAGTGAAGCTAAATCGTGATACCAAAAATCGCGATCGTTTTCCATGTAAACTTCGTGACCAGTACGTTTAACCGTAACACAAGCCTCAATGGTTGGTGATCTTCCGATTGCCTCATTTACAATTCCCTTGAGATCATTAACTTTTCCTCTGCGCCAACCACCATCGGCAGTGACTAAAATTCTGCTTTGTGCATCTGCAATTCTTTCTGCCAATGCTTCAACACTAAATCCGCCGTAAACAACACTATGAGCCGCGCCAATTTTTGCACATGCTAACATTGCAAAAACCAATTCTGGAATTTGAGGCATATATATAGTTATAATATCACCTTTTTTTGCGCCCATACTTTTTAAAATGTTTGCAAATTTTGTAACTTCTCTATTTAATGCATGATAAGAAAAAACTCTTAAATCGCCGGGTTCGCCTTCCCAAACAATTGCAATTTTATTTTTCCGCCAAGTCTTTAAATGTCTATCAATAGCGTTTTGAACTATATTAGTTTTGCCGCCGACAAACCATTTGTAGAAAGGTTTGTTACTTTCATCAAGAACTTTATCCCATTTTTTATACCATTCCAAATTTCCAGCTTGTTCAGCCCAAAATCCTTCTCTATCTTTTATAGATTTCTTATAAAGCTTATCATATTCTTTAACATTTGCATTTGAAGTAATTGATTCATCAGGATGAAAAATATTAGGATCCTTAATGGCGGCGGTTTTCTTTTTTCCCATATACAAACTCCTATTTTTGAAAAAATTAATTAATTCTAAGACTGAACAGAAATTGCTGATATAAAATTTTAATTTACTCTATAAAATTTAATTTTGCAATTTAGATACTAATTTTCAGCAAGAAAATTTCAACCAAAATTCCTCAATTACTTTTTAGCATCAGTATTGTGATTAAATAATCCAAACCAACTTGGATTTATTAATTTACTTTTAACCAAAGCCCATAAAAATAAAAGTGCAAAAGCACCCAATCCAATTGAAATTAAATAATGTTCTCCTAATTGCGGTTGAATTAGAAATCTTATAAACAAAGTTAATGTAACATAAACTATTACGAAAACATCAGAAGCTTTTTCCCCTAAGTTGAATTTCATTATTAGAACCGATAAATATTTTATATTTTCTTAAAACTAAAATAAATTTACTGAATGAATCTATCATTTAAAGAAAAAATGAGCAATACAATTTCGCATAGAATTTATGATTTTCTAAAAGAGCACCCGCCGTTCAGTTTTATTTCCAAAGAAGAATTAGTAAACATATCCAAACAAATTATTGTCATGTACTCAGAAAATAATAAAATTCTTTTCATGCAAGGCGAAAAACCGCCAAGTTATTTTTATGTTGTTCGTGAAGGAGCTGTAAAACTTTATACTGAATTTAAAGGTGAAAAATTTTTAATTGATGTTTGCGATGAAGGTGATATTTTTGGAATTCGACCACTGATTTCAGCAGACCAGACTTATACATTAACCGCTGTTGTTTATGAAGAATCATTAATTTATAAAATTCCTACCGGATCATTCTTAGAAATAATGAAAGTTAATAAGGGAGTTGAGAATTATTTTTCCTCATCATTTACCGGTGGAATTAGAAATCCATATTCAAAATACAGTAAGCAAAAACTTTTTGATGATTCCACAAATTCTCTAAGAAGTACTTTTAATTTTTCTGAAATACAATCAATTCCAATCAGCAATAAAACAATAACGTGCAGAATTGATACATCTATAAAAGATGCAGCAAAAATTATGAGAGAAAATAAAGTTGGCTCAATTGTAATTATTGATGAAAATACAAATCCAATTGGAATAATTACCGATCGAGATTTAAGAAATAAAGTTGTTGCCGGTGACTTCTGCTCTGATTGTAAAATTGAAAATATTATGAGTAGTCCGGTAATTACATCGAATGTTGAAACGACCGTTGCCGATTTGCAAATTGTAATGATTAAAAATAATATTCATCATGTTTGTATTACAGAAGATGGAACAACAAAATCAAAAATGATTGGTATGATTTCCGAACATGATATTTTAGTTCTTCATGGAAATAATCCGTCGGTTTTTATTAGAGAAATTAAAAGAGCTAAAAGTTCAGATCAACTAAAACAAATAAGATTAAATGCCGAACAGCTCCTTAAAAAATATCTTCAGCAAGAAATATCAATTTCATTTATCTCAAGAATAATTACCGAAATTAATAATTCAATAAATATCAAAGCAATTGAAATAATAATTTCTAAATTGAAAAACGACGGAAATGAATTGCCAAATGTAAAGTGGTGTTGGCTTGCTTTGGGAAGCCAAGGAAGGGAAGAACAGCTTTTGCGCTCAGATCAAGATAATGCTTTGGTTTTTGATGATGTTGAAATAAGTGAATATCAAAAAACAAAAGAATACTTTCTTCAATTAGCTAAAGGTGTTAATGAAATTTTAAATGAATGCGGATTTGATTATTGTCCTGCGAATGTAATGGCAAGTAATTCCAAATGGTGTTTATCATTGAGTGAATGGAACAAGCAATTTGAAAATTGGATTTATTCTCCCGGCAACAAAGAAGTAATGTATTCAACAATATTTTTTGATTTTAATCCGATATATGGAGATTTTGAACTTTCCGAAAAAATGGCTGACAATATTTATAGAACAATAGATAATCAAGAAAGTTTTTTATCATTTCTCGCAAAAAATGCTTTGGAAAATCCACCGCCATTAAGTTTTTTTAGAGATTTTATGTTTGAACATAATGGCGAACACAAAAATGAATTTGATATAAAAGCAAGAGCAATGATGCCTCTTGTTGATGGCGCAAGGGTTTTAACTTTAGCTGCAAGAATAAAAGGGATTAATAGCACAATAAAAAGGTTTAATAAACTTGCCGAAATTGAACCTGAAAATAAAGAATTATTTGAACAGCTTGAAGATGCATATGAAATAGTAATTAGATTTAGAGCAATGCAAGGTTTGAAACATAATAATTTGGGAAGATATTTTAGACCCGATGAATTAAACAAAATGCAAAGACTTATGCTGCGTAATTGTTTTAGACCGATTAAAGAACTTCAAACTATTTTAACAGTTAGATTTAATTTAAAAATGTTCAGATGATATTTGGAATATTTAATAAGAAAAAGAAACAAATTAATCATCCAGAATATTGGAAGAAGTACCTTTCTTATTTTGAAAATGAACAAAATTTAAAAATCCCAATCTCTGAAGCGAACTTTGTTGTTATTGATGTTGAATCAAATGGATTAAATCCGAAAAGAGATAAAATACTTTCAATCGGTGCAGTAAAAATTAAAAATAATCAAATCAATATTTCCAATTCTTTTGAAATTTTTATTGAGCAAGAGGAATTCAATCCAGATACAGCTTTGGTTCATGGAATTTTAAAAAAAAATACTCTAGATAAAATATCCGAACAAAATGCAGTTATAGAACTTTTAGAATTTATAAAGAATGATATAATTATTGGTCACAGTATTTTTTTTGATATCTCAATAATTAACGAAACAATAAAACATTATGGTGGAAATAATATTTTAAATAAATGGATTGATACAATTAATCTTTACAAAAGATCAAAAGGTGAAGATTATAAAATTGATAGTTCCCTTTCATTAGATACACTTTCAGATGAATTTAATATTCCTAAAAGTGACAGGCACAATGCCGCCGGAGATGCTTTAATTACAGCAATTTTGTTTATGAAATTAACTGGCAGATTAAAACAAAGAGGAATAACAGAATTAGCTAATTTGCTGAAAAAGAAAAGAATTATTTTCTAAATTCAAGAGACCGTCTCATAAGTAATTTTTCAATTTTCAAATCTGCGAAAATTATATAAAATCAGCGTTTTCAGCTTTCTATTTTTTATAAATTATTACTTTTAAGACAGCTTCTTGAAAAAATAACATTAATGATTTTGAGCAGAACCCGCACCACGTGGAATTCTAATGTCTTCAACAATTTGCTGAACCTCAGCCGGTGGAGGTGATGTTAATCTTGATACTACTAATGAAATTACTAAATTAACAAACATTGCAACGGTACCAAATCCCTCTGGTGAAATATCAAACCACCACTCAGTAGCAGGTGGAACAGCGTCTACAAACCAACCTAATTTGTAAATTGACATATAGAAAAACATTAATAATAAGCCAACAACCATTCCGGAAATAGCCCCTTCCTTGTTCATTCTTTTATCAAAAATTCCCAAAATTATTGCTGGGAAAAACGAAGCAGCAGCGAAACCAAATGCAAGTGCAACTGTGGCGGCTACAAATCCCGGAGGATTTATTCCAAAATAACCAGCAACAATAACTGCAAAAACTGCTCCAATTCTTGCCCACATTAATTCTTGCTTTTCTGTAATACTTGGTTTTAATTGTTTTTTAATCAAATCATGAGAGATTGATGTAGAAATAACTAATAATAATCCAGCAGCTGTTGATAAAGCAGCGGCCAAACCACCGGCAGCAACAAGAGCAATTACCCAACCTGGAAGATTAGCAATTTCCGGATTTGCTAAAACCATAATATCTGCATCAATGTTTAATTCATTTACATCTTTATTAGCCACGTATTGAATTTTGCCGTCGGAATTTTTGTCTTCAAATTTTATTAATCCAGTGCCTTCCCAGCTTTTAAACCATTGGGGCATTTCCGAATAATTTTTTTCGCTAACTGTATTAAGTAAATTTGTTCTTGCAAATACCGCAATTGCTGGAGCAGTTGTATATAATATTGCAATGAATAACAATGCCCATCCGGCAGATTTTCTTGCATCAGAAACTTTTGGAACAGTAAAAAATCTCACAATAACATGAGGTAAACCGGCAGTTCCAACCATTAATGCAAAAGTAATTGCAAAAACATCAATCATTGGTTTTGAGCCGGTTGTATATTCATGAAAGCCTAATTCTCTATTAAGCATATCTAATTTTTGAAGAAGAAATGCACCCGAGGTACCTTCTGTGCTAGTGAAACCAAGTTGTGGAATTACATTACCAGTCATTGTTAAAGAAATAAAAATTGCAGGAACCATGTACGCAAA
>JBGSKB010000381.1:0-6093 GCA_041741395.1 Melioribacteraceae bacterium | reverse complement strand
CCAACTGTCTTTTTTCTAAAGGCAGTTGCGGATGCTTACAATAATCAATTTGATTTAGCAAAAGAAAATTTACTAAAAGGTGATAATCTTTTAAACAATAAGCAGACTTTAGAATTTTATCATCAGCTTGTTGAAAAAATTAGATTGAAAACAGATGATATCAATATAGATTCAAGAAAGTTACAAAATGATTTTTTTTACAAATCAGTAATTGATAATCATGAATTTGATAATATTGATTCTTCCCAATTAATTTCAAACGAAGAAATTAATTCTGAACAAAATAATTTCGATAATGAAACAATTGTTACGGAAACTCTTGCCGAAATTTATGCTTCGCAAGAAAATTATATTGAAGCATTAGAAATATTCGAAAAACTAAAAAATGTTAAACCGGAATTATTTGAAAAATTTGAAAACAGAATTCAAGAAATTAGAACTGCAATAGAAAATAAAAAACAAAACAGATTTGGAAATTGAAATTATTTCCTTGTTATTAGTTCCCATCAAATTTATTTACACGAAAAAAATTTGGAGAAATAATGTCTCAACAAAAAAATTCAACGATTAACGACTTAATAAAACAATATTCCTCTGATTTTAATTATAAAAATTCGGAAACTGCAATAATCTTAGCTGCGGGACATGGAAAACGAATAAAATCACAAACGTCAAAAATGCTTCATAAAATTTGGGGAAAATCTACAGTTCAGCGAGTTTACGAAGCTTGTAAAAATGGCTTATCAAAATCAAACACAATTATTGTAACCGGAATAAAAGCTGAAGATGTAATTAAAGTTATTGGCAATAAAAAAAATAATGTATTCGCATTTCAAGAAGTTCAGCAAGGAACCGGTCACGCAGTTCAAATTGCATTAAAAAAAATTCAAAAAGAAAAATATAACGGAACAGTTTATATTCTTCCCGGAGATATGGGTTTAATTGATGATGTAACTTTGGATAAGTTCAAAAGGGAATTTCTAAAATCTAAAACTGACATGATGGTTCTTACGGGAATGTATGATGTAAAAGATCCTAATGAAAATAGCTACGGAAGAATTGTAAGAGTTAAACCAATTGATGATAATGGAAATTCTTCCGGAAAAGATACGGGCAAAGTAATTGAAATTATTGAGTATAAAGACATTCTAAGATTGGATGAAAAAATTCCGTATACAAGAAATTTTAATGGCAGAAATTACAGTTTCACAAAAGATGAACTTATTAAAAACAGTGAATTTAACTCCGGAGTTTTTGCATTTAAATTTAATTTTTTGGTAAAACTTATAAGTAAAATCAGCAGTAATAATGCACAAGGCGAAATTTATATTACAGATTTAATTGCACTTTTTAATCAGAATAAACTTTCAGTTGGGGCAATAAGTGCTGAGCAGCAGCACGTGATAATGGGATTTAATAATAAATCCGTCTTAAAAGAAATGGATGACATTGCCAGAAAACATGTTTATGAAAAATTAAAGGATATTATTGAAATTGATGATCCTGATGATTTTTTTATTGCAGATGATGTTATGGATAATATTATTGAAGCAGATAAAAAAGGTCAACCTTTAGATGTTAAAATTGGAAAAGGAGTTTATGTTGGCGAAGGTGTAAAATTAAATTATAATATTAAATTACGTAAAAATGTTTACGTAATGGGAAATGTGATTTTCGGAGAAAATATTACAATTGGTGAAAATGTCCATCTTTCTTGTTTTCCAAACCAAAAATTAGAAATAAAAAATAATGTGGAAATTTTGTGGGGCGATATTATAAAAGGTAATATTTCGATTGGTGAAAACACAAGAATTGAATCAAGTGTAAACATAACCGGAAGTGATGAATACCCGACAAGAATAGGTAAAAATATTACAATAAAAGGCACAAGTTACGTTTTTGGATCAATAATAGATGATGATTTATTTATTGAACACAGCGTTTTAATTAAGAAAAAAGTTGATAAATTAATTCGTAAGGATGGGAAAGTTCAAGATATTAGATTCTTCCTTCCAATGCCGGAAGGAATTGATGCAATTGATGAAATATAATTTTTATATTTAGAAATTCAGATAATATTTAAAAACAAAAAGCGACCGGGAAATTCCAAGATCGCTTTATCATCTATTCTAATATGTAACTAAAATTTCTAAATTTACGCCGTTAATGAATTAACAAATTTTGTTAATTGTGATTTTTTTCTCGCAGCATTATTTTTGTGAATTTTACCTTTTCCGGAAACTCTATCCAAATATGCAACAGCGTCTTTCAACTTTACTTCTGCAGTTTCTTTTTCTTTGGAATCAAGAACACTTTTAACTAATGTTTTCACTCTAGACATAGAAGCTTTATTAATTAATCTTTTCTTTTCACTTGTTTTTGCTCTTTTTTTTGCAGATTTATGATTTGCCATTCTTTACCTTACAAAATTTTTTAGAACAATAAACTTAGAAAATTTATTTTTTATCCGCAACTTTAAAATGTACAAAAACTTCAATTTTATTAGTATTTTTGCACATAAAATGAAAAGAAAGTCCAAAATTGATTAAAATAAACGAGATTTTTTATTCTATACAAGGCGAAAGTTCTAAAGTCGGCTTGCCTTGCATTTTTGTAAGACTAACATTTTGTAATTTAAGATGTTCTTATTGCGATACAGAATATTCATTTTATGAAGGAAAAGATTATTCAGTTGAAGAAATTTTAATCGAAATAAAAAAGTATAATTGCAATTTAGTAGAAATTACCGGAGGTGAGCCGCTTGTTCAAAATGAAAGTCTGGAATTAATGAAAATTCTTTGCGACCAAAATTATGAAGTAATGTTAGAAACCGGCGGAAGTTTATCAATAGAAAATGTTGATCAAAGAGTAAAAATTATTCTTGATTTTAAATGCCCATCAAGTAAAATGGAAAAGAAAAATTATTATGAAAATATTAACTTTCTTAAACCAATTGATGAAGTAAAATTTGTAATCGGAAATAGAGAAGATTTTGAATGGTCGAAAAATTTGATAAATGAATATAAATTAGATGAAAAATGTGAAATTCTTTTCTCTCCGGTCTTTGGCGAAATTGAGTATAGGAAATTATCAGAATGGATTTTAGCAGATAATTTAAATGCTAGATTTCAAATTCAATTACATAAACATATTTGGGAACCAAACCAAAGAGGCGTATGAAAATTGCAAAAGAATTTAGATGGGAAATGGGACACAGATTGCAATGTCACAAAGGCAAATGCATTAATTTGCACGGACATTCATATAAATTAATTGTTGAGTTCACCGGTGATTTAACAAAAGATGGAATGGTTTTAGATTATTTTGATGTTAAAGAAATTGTTGGTCCTTTAGTTGATGAACTTGATCATACAGTAATTATAAGCGATAAAGATATTGAATTAATCGATGCTTTAAAAAAATTAAATTCCGCACACGTTATTGTTGATTTTGAAAGTACCGCAGAAAATTTATGTTTTTATTTTCTAAAAAGAATTAAAGAAAAAAAATTGCCGTCAAATATTACACATTTAAAAGTTAGAGTATGTGAGACAGAAAATACTTATGCGGAAGAAGAAATTTGTTTAGTTGAAAAATAGATTGGTATTCATTTAAAAAGATTCGATCTTTTAGAAAGTTCAGATCTTTACCAAATAATTTTGCAATTTCACCGTTCACTTTTTAGTTTTTTCAACAATTCTAAAATTTCCGGTAAAATTTCTCCGGCTTTTCCCATAATTGAATAATCAACATTGTAAGTCATTTCTGTTGGTTCAATATTTATTTCTACCAAATAAGCTCCGTATTCCTTTGCTGTAAATGGAATATATGCTGCGGGATAAACAATTCCGGTTGTTCCAACAATAAAACAAATATCACATTTTTTTGCATTTTTTTCACTGTTTGGAAATGCGTTGCCTCTTAAATTTTCTCCAAACCAAACAACGTCCGGTCTAATCATTCCATTGCATTTTGGGCAACGTGGAACTTTATTATCAAACATAAAATCTTGATGTTCATAAAAAGTTTTACAATCTATACAAAAATTTCTTACAATACTTCCGTGTAATTCTTCAATATTATTACTTCCAGCTTTTGCGTGTAAATTATCAACATTTTGAGTTGCAACAAAAACTTCATAAAAATTTTGTAATTCCGCAATTGCTAAATGTCCTTTATTCGGTTGAGATTCTTCAACAATTTTTCTTCTATATTGATACCATTCCCAAACCATATCGGGATTTTTCATAAACGCATTAAAGTTTGCAAGTTCTTCCGGTTTTAATTTATTCCATAATCCATCTTTACCTCTAAAAGTTGAAATTCCGCTTTCTGCAGAAATTCCAGCTCCGGTAAAAAACAAAAGTGAGTCTGCTTTTTTTAATTTTTCAATAAAATCTTTTTTAAATTCCATGATAAATTATTCAAGTAATAAAAATTACTAAAACAAAGTCTCTTTAAATTCATCATTTGAACTTTCAACTTTTTTTAAATATAATGATGTTTCTGCAAGTGGCAAATATTTAGTCCAACTATTCCCACTTTCCTTTTCAGAGAGAATTGCATTTTTATATGCATTTGATTTTGCGCTTAATTCATCGGCATGATAAAGAATTATTGCTTCTAAAGTTTTGGGAATTACCGGAGATGCAAATTCAAGTTTTCCTTGATGGCTTAGCACAATATGCAAAAGTTGATTTTTTAATTCTTCTGGAAAATTTTCAATTTTTCTGATTTCATTTTCAATAATATTTGCGGCAATAACAATATGTCCGACTAATTTTCCTTTATCCGTGTAATCAAATCCAGTTGAAAATTCTAATTCTTCAATTTTTCCCAAATCATGTAAAATTGCTCCCGTGATTAACAAATCTCTATTTGCTTCGGAATGAAATTTACACATCAAATCACAAATTTTAATAATTTCTAAAGTATGTTCAAACAAACCGGAAATATATGCATGATGCCACGATTTACCCGCCGGAACTTTTTTATATTTGGAATAATTTTCAACATTGAAAATATTTTTCAATAGTAGTTTTAAGTATTTCGAATCAATAGAATCTAAAATAGATTTAAACTCATTTTCCATTTCCACTAAATCCCGTTTAGATTTTGGAAGAAAATCATCTACCATTATTTTATCATTTTTATCTGCAATTCTAATTTTCTCAACTTTTATTTGCTGCTGATTATTAAATTCGTCAACTGAACCAAGAACTTTTACAATTATTCCGGATTTAATATTTCCTAAAATTGATTCAAATCCGCTCCACATTTTTGCATTTAGAGAAACCGTTTCATCCCTTAATTCCATATCAAGAAAATTCTTCCCGGTTTTTGCACTTTTAAGAGAAAAATTTGTCAGTAATAAAAAGTGATCAACCTTATCTTGATTTTTCAACTGATTTAATTTTGTTTGATTCAGCATTTCAAATCCTTTTTATTTTGCTTCAATAACACTTTCTTTTGGAATTTTAACAATAACAGATCTTCTTAACAAATCAATTGTTATTGCTAATATTTTTTCTTGATTTGCATTTTCATAAACTATTCCTTCCACATCTTTAAATGGACCAGAGATTATTTTAACTCTGCTTCCAATTGCTATAGTATCTGTTACGGAAATATCCGTTCCTCGTTCCAACATTCTTTGAAGATTTTCAATTTGCCAATTTGGAACAATGGCCGGTTTACCTTCAAAAAAAATTGAGCGCACAATTGCTTGCTGCTCTAATGCAATTAATCTATCTTTTTCATTTCCTTTAACAAAAATATATCCACTGAACAATGGTTCTGTAACTTTCTTTTTTCGATCACTCCATTGTTTTATTTTTGTAACAGTTGGTAAATAATGTTCAACACCACAATCAGATAATTGACTTGATGCTTTAAATTCATGACGTGGTTTTGTATAAAGTGCATACCATTTTTTGTTTTCAGTAAATTCAGGATTCAGCAATTTTTTCCTTTTTAGATTTGTTAAAAACGATATTTAAAAATAAATAAAAATTGAACTAGTTGGAATTTAAGATATGATGCCAGCTAATAATTCGGCAATTTCTTGAGGAGTTTTATTGAAGTCCATAAAAT
>JBGSKB010000380.1:0-3492 GCA_041741395.1 Melioribacteraceae bacterium | reverse complement strand
AGATGTTGGTGTTGGTGATTGCAAATATGGATAGGTTTTAACATTTTGACTAACTGTTTCATGTTCATAACCACCAAGTTCACTAATTTCAGTATCAGATAAATCACTTGAAAATAATTTAATATCTGCCACATCAAAAATATTATCTTCGGCATTTTCATCAGCAAAAAATAATACTTTTGAACTTAAAGCAAATCTACCATCTATTGAACCTATATTTCCGGTTAATGATTTTTTACCATCTATATAATAATTGTAATGAACTCCGTTGGAAACACTTATTGCTATTCTATACCACTGTTCAACAAGCAATGCCTTTGGAGTATAACCAATCTCACCAATTCCAATGTTTCCGCTAGGATTTACAAACCAATCACCGTCATTTGTATTAGTTATATCTGTCTGATAAAGAGCATACCACACACCCGATATTGGAATTTTAATATCCATAACAATTGTGTAATTATTTACCAAATTACCGCCGCCATTTGGTGATATCCCATGTGTTGAAGTAAAGAAACTACCTATCCCAATTCTAACAGCACCATTGGTTTCGCTTGGTCCAAGTACAGCATCACAATTTCCAGAAAGCGCCAATTGATTACCAACTGCTGCTTCTGTTAATTTGTTAGAATTATCAAATGTCCAATGACCAACTAAATTTGCGGAGAGATCTTTTAAAATTTTATTTTGCGCAAGTATATTCTGTGTTGAATTGTAAATAATTAGTAAATATAAAAATAATTGGAAAAAACTCTTCATCCTTATGCCTTAAGTTCTATACATTTGACAGAACTTTTTTATGTTGTTTTTACTACATTAACTTTACAATCATGTTCTAAGTCCAACATAATTATAATTTCTTTGATTGTCAATGAATAAATTTGCGAGTCTTCTGAAAAATTATTATTTGTCATACCTGACTACCGTCAGGCAAGTTTGAGTCTCTTTCCGTTATCTGTCTCCGTTATCCGTCAGCTGACGAAAATGGATGACGGAATCTGATAACTGACGAAAATATCTCGTATTTAATTTGAAATAAGATTCTTTTTCGCCTAGGCGAATTCAGAATAATATTCTAGGAATATTTCAGAAGTTTCTTTATTTCATTGATTGCCTAATTCTACTTCAAATCTATCTAAAATTTAATGAGGTGATTTGCCTAATACCTTAGCAGTATTTTCTGAACACAAAATATTTCTAAATGATATATTTGTTTTAAATACCCGAAGTATTATTATAATCATTTTTACTAAACAATTTTTATTTTATAAATGTTATGTAATTTTTTTTTTGTGACCAATAGATACGTTTCAAATATTAACCAAAGATTATGAATCTATTAAGGAATTGTTAAGGTTTTTGATAGATATATTCTATATATAAGTTAAAAAGGAACTATCACAAATAATGAAATCATTTTATTAGCTAATATTTTCAAAGTTATTTGACATTAAAATATTTTATAATTACATTTGTAGCCGTTATAACATTGTTAGAATTTTATTGTAGTATATGCTACAATATTGTTTTTCAACAATTACTGAAAACTTTTTAAGTAACATCTGAAATTATAAACACTTTGTTAGATGTTTAGAAAAATAATTATATGAACAGCCCATTAAATTTGATCAACAAACGATTTAACAACTTAAGCAAAAGTGAAAAAACTGTTGCTGAATTTGTTCAAAAACATATTGACGAAGTTGTTCTTTTAACAACACAAGGCATCGCTACACGCTGTAAAACTAGTGATGCAACAGTTATAAGATTCTGCCGTTCACTTGGTTATCAAACTTTTAATGAATTTAAAACAGCTTTAGTACCGGAACTATTAAGAAGTGGTAAAACTTTTATTAAAGAAATTGAAAACAGTAACAATACTCAAAATATAACACAAACTTTTTTGTTCAATTTAAAACAGCAAATTGATTTTACAATTAACAATTTGGAAATTAAGTCATTAGAGTTAATTGCTGACCAAATAATAAAATCTAAAAGAATGGTTATTGTTGGAATTGGCGGAGCAGCCGGCGTTGGGTATATATTTAATGATTCATTAAGTGTTTTAGGAATTTATAGTAATTTTATTAGTGATCGATCAATAATTCAAAATATCATACCAACTTTAAATAGTACTGATGTTGTATTTGCAATTTCACATTCC
The DNA here is from genome assembly GCA_041741395.1 of Melioribacteraceae bacterium. Taxonomy (GTDB): domain Bacteria; phylum Bacteroidota; class Ignavibacteria; order Ignavibacteriales; family Melioribacteraceae. The sequence continues at coordinate 1,325 of JBGSKB010000380.1, read as the reverse complement.
GGAGAAACTGAAGAAATTGTTTCTGCTATGAAAGCTGCGCATGAATATGGTTCAGTTACAATAGCACTCACTAACTTCTTGTCTTCCCCATTAACCAATTATGCAAAATACGTTTTAAATACAAGTGTACCGGATAATCTTTTAGGCAGTTTTTCATGTCAGTCAAGAATATCACAGTTAGCTCTTTTGGAATTAGTTCTTATAGAAATAAAAAATAAATTATCTAGCAAGAATAAATTATAAAATTTATTTAGTTGAAATATTATCGCTGATTATTATGTGATTTTAGTATTCAAAAATATTAAAAATTTTTTCCTAAAAATTTTCATATTCGATATACTATTTATTTAATCTTTACTTTATCTAGTTAAAAAAAGGAAAACGAGTAATGGAACAGACATTTAAAGTTATTTCACCGATTGACTCAAGTATTTATTATGAAGGGAAACTGAATGATGCAAATGATATTGAAACTTCATTAAAATTAGCTTCTGAAGCACAATTGGTATGGAAAGAAACTTCTATCTCAGCAAGAAAAAGTTACATCAGCAAATTTGTTGAGGCATTTAAAAAGAATGAAAAAAGAATAAGCGAAGAATTAACTTGGCAAATGGGACGACCTATTAAATATTCCCCATCTGAAGTTAGAGGTACAATTGAACGCTCTTTGGGAATGTTAGATTTAGCTGAATCTTCTTTAACGGATATTTTTGTTGGTGAAAAAGAAGGATTTAACAGATACATAAAGCGTGAACCTTTAGGAATTGTATTTGTTGTTCCAGCTTGGAATTATCCATATTTAATTGCTATTAATAGTATAGTACCAGCATTACTTGCCGGAAATGCTGTTGTACTTAGACACTCAACTCAAACTCCATTAGTTGCAGAAAGATTATATGATGCATTCCAAGAAAGTGGATTGCCAAAAGGACTATTTCAATATTTACATTTAACTCATGAAGATACATCAAAAGTAATTTTAGATTCACGAATTAATTTTGTAGCATTTACTGGATCTGTAAAAGGTGGTTATGAAATTCAAAAAGTAGCAGCAAACAGATTTATTGGAGTTGGTTTGGAATTAGGTGGAAAAGACCCAGCTTATGTAATGCCGGATGTTGATTTAAATTTTGCAGTTGAAAATTTAGTTGACGGTTCTTTTTTTAATTCCGGTCAATCATGCTGTGGAATTGAAAGAATTTACGTACATGAAAGTGTTTATGACAAATTCGTTGAAGGATTTATTGATTTAACAAAAACATACAAATTGGGAAATCCACTTGATCCAGAAACTACATTAGGACCAGTTGCAAAAAGAAGTGGTG
>JBGSKB010000379.1:0-2186 GCA_041741395.1 Melioribacteraceae bacterium | reverse complement strand
TCAAAAGGAACTGATAATCCTAAAAATATTTCTGGACCTAATTTTATACTTACTAACAAAAATGCTGCACCAATTAATGGAAGCGCAGTTGCGTAACCATCAATTAAACTTATTGATGAAGAAATTATTCTATCAATATTTTCACGAGGAGTTGTTGATCTAACGTGACTGAATAATCCCCTATATTCTTTTACTGCAATTGTAATAAAAAACAAATAACTAACCAATGGAAGCCACCAAAATTGAATTGGCTCAATTGTTTTTTCTGCTTGCTGCCAATCAGGATATAAGGATTTGGCAATATCTATAGTAATATTTCCTAAAAGCGGTACCGAAGAAAGATCTATAAACATCGAAATCAATAAAACTACAAATGAAAAAACTGCTGGTTTTATTAAAATAATTGGCGAAATATTTTTAAGATGATTTTCTTTTATTTGATGTATTTTTTCAGCTAAATATTGATCATCAAGAATATTTACTTTTCCACTATTTACTTGTTGATGAGTTTCTGTCATTTTATTTCCTATTTAAAAACTTAAACTTGTGATTATAAACACATTTTATGCCACAAAGAATATTTTTTGTAATTATGTAACTATCATTCGTAAATATTTAATAAATAGTGATTTTGGATTCATTTTATAGGTAATTGAAACTTAAACGGAAAATTTGGTTTGTGTAATTTTGATTTTAATCACATCGTGTTTTTTTTTGAGACACGATTTTATCCCAATTATGTAAATTTTTCTTACTTTGTTACAAATAGATTTTGAAAAATAAATTCCATATTTACTGTAAGCAGTAATTTTTACATGTAAACATTTCTTTTAAATATCTTAAAAAACATAATTTCATTTTGTAATTTTCATCATCAAATAAAAATAAATCGTAGAAAACTTAGGAAAACTATGAAATCAAATATTTTAATTTTAATTCTAATTTTCATTTTTAGTTCTTTATTTGCACAAAAGAAAAATCTAACAATTGAAGATGTTGTTTTTAATTCATATTCTAAATTAGCTCCAAAAACATTGAAGCAATTAGAATGGATTCCAAATTCAAATAATGTGAGTTATGTAGATGGTGATTCGGTTTTAGTTGAATTTAACACAACAAATAAATCTAAAATTAATTTGATTGATTTAAGTCAAATTAAAACGATATTTAATAATTCTATTTTAGGTAATCAGTTTTCAAAATTCCCAAATATAAAATGGATTGATCAAAATATATTTACATTTTGGAAAAATAATTATTTGGTTTCTGTTGACGTTAAAAATAAATCAAATAAAATCTTAAATAAAATTTCTGATTATGCTAAGAATATTGAAATTGCCCCGAATAATATTTTTACTGCATTTACTATTGAAAATAATCTTTTTGCTTCATTAGATTCTTCAAATTCAATTCAAATTACAAATGATACAAATATTGAAATTGTAAGCGGACAAACTGTTAGCCGTTCTGAATTTGGAATTGTTGATGGAATATTTTGGTCGCCGAAAAGTAATTATTTAGCATTTTATCAAAAAGACGAATCAAATGTTACAAATTATCCGCTCGTAGAAATTGGTGAAACTCCGGCAAAATTAAAAAATATAAAGTATCCAATGGTGGGACAAAAAAGTGAAGTTGTAAAAGTTGGTGTTTTTAATAATAAAACAAAAAATACAATTTGGCTCAATACTGGCGAGCCTTTGGATCAGTATTTGACTAATATTACTTGGGATCCGACGGAAGAATATATTTTTATTTCTCATTTAAATAGAGATCAAAATCATTTAAAGTTGATTAAATATGATGCTTCAAATGGTGAACAATTACAAACTTTGTTTGAAGAAAAAGATAAAGAATATGTTGAGCCGGAAAATGAATTAACTTTTTTACCAAATGATCCGACAAAGTTTTTATGGTTTTCTGAACGAGACAATTGGCAGCATATTTATTTATATAGTATTGATGGGAATTTAATTAAACAAATTACCTCCGGAAATTGGATTGTTAAAGAAATAATTGGTTTTGATAAATCATCTGAATCTGTGTTTATAATAGCGACAAAAGACTCACCGATAGAAGATAATGTTTATAAAGTTAATTTAAAGAATGGAAAAATTTCACGCATCACAAATGAAAATGCAAATCATAAAGTAAAATTCAATTCTTTTAATAATCATTTTATTGAC
>JBGSKB010000378.1:0-7180 GCA_041741395.1 Melioribacteraceae bacterium | reverse complement strand
AACTAATTCCAGATTCAACTTCTTTATTTCCATCATTTATTGATTTAACAACTGTAAAAGTTGCGGTTTGAATTTGCTGAACCATTGAAGCAATTTCTTCAGTTGATTTTGAAGTTCTTTCGGCTAATTTTCTTACTTCATCAGCAACAACGGCAAAACCCCTTCCGTGTTCACCAGCTCTTGCTGCTTCAATAGCGGCGTTTAGTGCAAGTAAATTTGTTTGATCGGCTATTTCATCAATTACTTTGATAATTTCACCAATTTTATCGCTGTCTTTTCCTAAACTAACAACTTTTGATGATGCCTGTGAAACTATTTTAGCAATTTGTGCCATAGCTTCAACAGATTGTTGTACAACACTACTTCCTTCTTCTGCCATTTGTCCGGCGTTTCTTGCAGATTCAGCAGCTGAAGATGTATTTTTTGTGGTTTCGGTAACTGTTTTAATCATTTCATCAACTGCAGAAGTAATATCATTTGTTTGTCTGCTTTGTTCTTCTGATGCCGCAGCCATTTGCTCTATTGCAGCAGCAATTTGCGTACTTGCATTAATTGTGGAATGTACAGCTTCGTTTAAATGATTGATCATATCATTAATATTTGTAACGGAATGATTGAATCCATTAAATAATCTTCCCATTAATTCATTTTCATCGTCAACTTTTAATTGTTCTGTTAAGTCACCCTCAGAAAATTTATCCATGGCTTTTAATAATTCAGAAGCTTTTTGTTCAATGTCATTTTTTTCTTCAATTAAATTATGGCTATATTTCTTTAAAATATTATCCGCATCTAATAACCTAATTGAAAAGGCACCTCTTAAACCTTTTGTTAAAACAGGTCTAAAATATTTCCTTTCTGAAATGTAAGTTATTGATGTAATTAATTCTTTTACTAATGTTTCAAACTGATCGGTTGCATCATTAAGATCCCAGCAGATTTTGCCAAACTCATCTTTGTTTTTTATTCCTGTAATTCTTCCGGATAAATTTCCATTTCTTAAAGAACTGATGTGTTGTTCAATTGTATTTAGAGAATTAAGCAAATAATTAATGAATTGTTTTGCAATTAAAATTAATACTATTGATAAAAAAACTAGAGAACCCCAGAAAATTATAGAAATCAATGGTGAAGCAGTTTTTAATTCTTCAACTTTTGAAGCTGAATATTCTTGATTTCCATTGACAACTTGTTCATAATACTCACATACAGAATCGGACTTATGATTTAATTCGTTGAGTTTAAGAATAAGTATTGAAGTTGATAAAATCATCAATGCGCCAATAATAATAGCACGATTAACAACCATACTTTTTACAGAAGTGAATTTATAAACTGAAAATAAATTCTTCATAGTTTTTACCTTCATCTTTTAACATTTTATTTAATAATTTTTCAGAAGCTGCTAAACCTTCTTTTGATCCATATTTTTTTTCTTCAGAAAGTAAAAGACTATATATTTTTTTTACTTTTTCTAATTTTTTTGAATCGGGTTTTCTTCTTACTGAGTAATAACCTTGAATTGAACCTTTTTCATCCATTACGGGTGTAATATTTGCGTCAACCCAATAATAAGATCCGTCTTTCGCCATATTTTTTACATAAGCGTTAATTTCTCTTTTGTTTAGAACAGTATCCCATAGTAGTTTGAAAACACATCTTGGCATATCAGGATGTCGTACAATATTATGTTGTTGTCCAAGCAATTCTTGCTCTTCATACTTCGCAAATTCCATAAAAATACGGTTACAATAATTAATTACACCTTTTGTGTCAGTTTTTGAGACTATAAAATCATCATCTCTCATTACCTTTTCAACATCTGTTGGTTGAATTTGTGGTCGCATTTATACTCCGTTATGCAATCGTTTGTTTATATTTTAATATTTATTCAGATACATATTTCTGAATAAAATTATCGCAACAAAATTTGCATAGTTTAGGTTATTTTAATTCGGATTTAATGGAATTATTAATATTTGTTAATTTTTGTGGAAGAATTATTTATTTGATTTTTCATGAGAACATTTAATTTTTTTTTTATATATAGTAATCATATTTGAATATAACGAGGCTTTCAATTATCTTTATGCTATAAATTATACTATTAGGTCTGCTTTGAATTTTTTCAAAAACTATTCTAATATTTTCAAACAATTAAAAAAAATCATTTTGTATTTAGGAGGTAATTAATGAGCTGGCTTTTGGATCGCTTAAATTCTTCCATTGGGAAAAAAATAATTATGGCAGTTACGGGATTATCCCTAATGCTGTTCTTAGTTATTCATTTAATTAATAATTTATTGCTTTTTGCCGGACCAGAAATTTTTAATAGAAATGTTGAACAATTAGAATCAATAAAACCTTTGATTAGAATAGTTGAATTTATTTTATTAGCAATTTTTGTTCTTCATATTTACAATGCTTTAAAGTTATATTTTGAAAATAAAAAAGCAAAACCACAAAAATATGCTATTGATGCTTCTTCGCAGAATAGTACTTTTTATTCAAGATATATGACGGTAACCGGAATAATAATTTTAGTTTTTCTTATTTTGCATCTTTCTACATTTTGGAAATCTTTCAACTTTGATGCGCATAATTTGAATGTTCAATTTCCATTTTATACAATTGTTCAAGATGCATTTGCAAATCCAATTATTTCAATATTTTATTTTGTTGTAATGATAATTTTAGGAATTCATTTAAATCATGCTTTCCAAAGTGCGTTTCAAACATTTGGATTAAGACATACAAAATATACATCCTTAATTGAAAAATTTGGAACTTTGATTGCAATAATAATGACTGTTGGATTTGCTTCAATTCCGGTATTCTTTTATATAGCTTCATTGGGAGGTAAATAATGATAAAATTAGACTCTAAAATTCCCGAAGGTAACATTTCAGAAAAATGGACAAATCATAAGTTTAATATGAAACTTATAAATCCCGCTAATAAAAGAAAATATGATGTAATAATAGTTGGAACCGGATTAGCCGGAGCTTCTGCCGCTGCAACTTTAGGTGAATTGGGATATAAAGTTAAAGCATTTACTTATCATGATTCTTCAAGAAGAGCACATTCAATTGCAGCTCAAGGCGGAATAAATGCTGCAAAAAGTTATCAAAATGATGGCGATTCAGTCTATAGATTATTTTATGATACAGTAAAAGGCGGAGATTTCCGTTCGCGTGAAGCAAATGTTCACAGATTAGCAGAAGTAAGCAATAATATTATTGATCAGTGTGTTGCGCAAGGTGTTCCGTTTGCAAGAGAATACGGCGGAACTTTAGACAATAGATCTTTTGGCGGAGCACAAGTTTCAAGAACTTTTTATGCAAGAGGTGAAACCGGTCAGCAATTATTGCTTGGAGCTTATAGCTCACTTAACAGACAAATTCACGATGGAAATGTTCAAATGTTTCATCGAAGAGAAATGTTGGATATTGTAGTAGTTGATGACAAAGCAAAAGGAATTGTTGTAAGAAATTTAGTTAATGGTGAAATAGAAAGTTACTCTGCACAAGCTGTTATTTTAGCAACCGGCGGATATTCCAATGTATTCTTTTTATCAACAAATGCAATGAATTGCAATACTACTGCTATTTGGAGAGCACATAAAAAAGGAGCATTATTTGCAAATCCGTGTTTTACACAAATTCATCCTACTTGTATTCCTCTTCACGGCGAAGCCCAATCTAAATTAGTTTTAATGAGTGAAAGTTTAAGAAATGACGGAAGAATTTGGGTACCAAAGAAAATCGGCGAAACAAGAGGTCCCGAAAACATTCCCGAAGATGAAAGAGATTATTATTTGGAAAGAAGATATCCATCTTTTGGAAATTTAGCTCCGCGAGATATTTCATCTAGAAGTGCAAAATATGTTTGCGATGAAGGAAAAGGTGTAAACGGCGGTCGTTCAGTTTATTTGGATTTTGCAGATGCCATAAAAAGAATTGGTCAACCGGCAGTAAAAGAAAAATATGGTAATCTTTTTGAAATGTATGAAAACATTACTGGTGAAAATCCTTATAAAGTTCCTATGCAAATTTACCCGGCTCCACATTATACAATGGGCGGACTTTGGGTAGATTACAATTTAATGAGTACAATAAATGGATTATTTGTGCTCGGTGAAGCAAATTTTTCAGATCACGGGGCAAACCGACTTGGAGCAAGTGCTTTAATGCAAGGACTGGCAGACGGATACTTCGTAATTCCTTATACTTTAAGCAATTATTTTGCTAGTGAAAAACCGGAAAAAGTTACAGTTGAAAAAAGTGAGTTTAAAGAAGTTGAAAAAAATGTTAAGGAAGGAATAAATAAATTAATTTCAATAAATGGCAAACAAACAGTTGATGATATTCACAGAAAATTAGGCGAATTATTAATTGCCGATGTTGGAATGTCAAGAGAAAAACCAAAATTAGAAAAAGTAATAAAATCCATAAGTGATCTAAGAGAAGAATTTTGGAATGATGTAAAAGTTGTTGGAAAAAGTGAAGATTTAAATCAAACATTAGAAAGAGCTGGCAGAGTTGCTGATTTTCTCGAATTAGGAGAATTAATGGCTATTGATTCATTAGACAGAAATGAATCTTGTGGAGCTCATTTTAGAGAAGAATTACAAACAGAAGATGGCGAAGCAGTAAGAAACGATGATGAGTATGCATATGTTTCCGCTTGGGAATTTGAAAAAGCGGGCAAATGGAATCTTCACAAAGAAGAATTGGATTTTGAATATGTTAAATTAGCTACAAGGAGTTACAAATAATGGCACATTCAAACATTAATTTAACATTAAAAGTTTGGCGTCAACAATCTGAATCTTCAAAAGGTGATTTTGAGGAATTTAAAGTTTCAGTTTCGCCCCACGCATCTATTTTGGAAATGATGGACGAATTAAATAATAAATTAGAGAAAGATGGTAAAAATCCAATTGCATTTGAAAGCGATTGCAGAGAAGGTATTTGCGGAACATGCGGATTAGTAATAAATGGGCATCCCCATGGACCATTGCCCAAAACTGCTACATGTCAATTACACATGCGTAATTTTAAAAACGGTGATACAGTTTTTATTGAACCTTTTAGAGCAAGTGCATTTAAAATTATAAGAGATTTAATTGTTGATAGAAGTGGATTTGATAAAATTCAGCAAGCCGGAGGTTATGTTTCTTTTAATACTGGAAGTGCACCGGACGCAAATGCAATTCCGATTTCCAAAGAAATTGCTTCTTTAGCTTTAGATGCTGCCGAATGTATTGGCTGTGGTGCTTGTGTTGCGGCTTGTAAAAATTCCTCTGCAATGCTTTTTGTTGGAGCAAAAGTTTCGCAATTTGCGTTATTGCCACAAGGTCAGTCAGAAAGATATGAAAGAGTTGAAGCAATGGTTACCGCAATGGATGAAGCCGGATTTGGAAGTTGTACAAACACATATGCTTGTGAAGCTGAATGTCCAAAAAGAATTTCAGTATCAAATATTGCTAGAATGAATAGAGATTTTATAAAATCCATTTTCATTTAAATTTAATTTATTTTTTTGAAATTAAGGAGAAGTAAAAAAAAATTAGATTTTTAATTTTTTTGATTTAGAAATTAATATTTGTGATTTGAGTCACTATACGTGTTTTAATATATTTATAATTTCTAGGCGTTAAAATTTAAATAATCTTATTATAGAATTTATTAAATGAAATAAAATATGAACAATATTGTACTATCTGTTGCTGCTCCAAAAGGGGGAGTAGGGAAAACTACTACAGCAGTCAATATTGCAGTTGCACTTTCACTTCAAAATAAAAAAACATTACTTTTTGATGCTGATCCAAGCGGATACGCAAGTTCATCATTTGGATATGATGAAGATAAAATATTTGGTAATGTTCTCGATTTATACAAAAAGACAAAATCCGTTCATTCTGTAATTCATAAAACCGAATTGCAATTTTTGGAAATAATTCCTTTTGCTAAAATTAATTATGATGAAGAAGTTGTATTTAACGGACTTACAGCAGATAAAAGTGTTTTAAAAAATGCAGTTGATCAAGTAAAACATAAGTATGATTATGTAATTATTGATTGCCCGCCGTTTTTATACGGTTCAACAATAAATAGTTTAATTGCTTCCGACTATTTAATAATTCCTGTTAAGTCGTCAAAATTTTCTTTAGAAGCTGTTGATAAAATGATGAATTTTGTTAGCGAAATTAAAAAGTATGAGAATACAAAATTACAAGTTGATGGTTTGCTGTTAACAATGTACGAAATGAATACAAGAGCAGCATTTAATGCAAAAAAAGAATTATATGAAAAATATCCTAATTTGGTTTTTAAAACAACAATACCCAAAAACACAGAAGTTGCGGAATCGACTTTTTATAATAAACCAATAATTCTTTTTCATGAAGAATCAAAAGCATCAAAAGCATATATAAAATTAGCAGAAGAGTTGATTGATAAACACGAGACTTTTCATCTAATGGGAATTGCCGGATTTGACCAAATGGATTTTTTAGACGATCCTGTGCATGAAAATGAAAATCAAGAAATTGCTCCTTTCAACCAGTAATCTAATTTAGAAAAATCCTTCTATCAATTAGTGAAGTTTCTGAATTTAACTTTTTCAAAGTTTTATTTTGTCTTTCAAGAAGTGTAACTCTTGATTCAAGATTTTTCACACTAAGAGAAAGATCTTTATTCCTCTCATTCATAACTTTAGCAATTTTTTCCAAAGTAGATTCAATATTAAAAGGTTTTAAGATATAATCTTTTACACCTAATGCTAAAATTTTATTTAAGGAAGATTTTTCATTTACAGCAGAAATTACAATTACCGGAATATTTCTGTGCATTTTTCGTTGACGTAATTCTTTAAGAAAATCATAGCCATCCATATTTGGCATCATATAATCAAGTAATATAAAATCTGGTTTGCTGATAGGAACAAGTTTTAATGCCTCAATTCCATCTTTTGCAGTATAAACATTGCAGTAAAATTTTCTTTTAAGAATATTCTTAAGCAAAATTTGTGTTCCGCTGTTGTCTTCTACTAATAGTACATTAAACATTTTATACCCCGCAATGATAAAATTTAATAAATTCTTTATCCTATAACAAAAATGAAAGCAAATATTTTAAAGAAAAGTTGAACTTTATTTTGTTGCATCTTACAAAAA